>JBFHIF010000089.1:0-5945 GCA_041596595.1 Erythrobacter sp.
TGGCCGACGTGGTGACCAAGTCGGTCGGCACCTCGAACCCCTACAACATGATCCGCGCCACCTTCGACGCGCTGACCGAGCAGACTTCGCCGAAGTCGGTCGCTCAGCGTCGCGGCAAGAAGGTTGCCGACCTCCTTGGTCGTGGCGGTGCGAGCGCAGCAGAGGCCGAAGCCGACGCTGCGGCAGTGGTGGAGTAAACCCAGATGGCAACCATCAAGATCAAGCAGATCGGTTCGCCGATCCGTCGCCCCGAAAGCCAGCGCAAGATCCTCATCGGTCTTGGGCTCAACAAGATGCACAAGGTCGTCGAACGCCAGGACACCCCTGAAGTTCGCGGCGCGATCGCCAAGATCCCGCATCTGGTTCAGGTGGTCGACTAAGCCATTACCCGGAAGACCCCGCCCGATGATATTCGCGGCGGGGCTTCCCTTCTTTCAGCGCGAACAAAAGCGAAAGCGAGTGCAACATGAAACTTAACGAAATCAAAGACAACGAAGGCGCCCGTCAGGGCCGTATGCGCGTTGGCCGTGGCATCGGCTCGGGCAAGGGCAAGACTTCGGGTCGCGGCCAGAAGGGCCAGAAGAGCCGTTCGGGCGTCGCGATCAAGGGCTTCGAAGGCGGCCAGATGCCGCTTCACATGCGTCTCCCCAAGCGCGGCTTCAACAACCCGTTTGGCAAGGACTACGCCGAAGTGAACATCGGCATGGTCCAGAAGTTCATCGACGCCAAGAAGATCGACGCCAAGAACGACATCACCGAGGAAGCGCTTCGCGAATCCGGCCTCGTGCGCGGTGGCAAGGACGGCGTGCGTCTGCTGGGCAAGGGTGAACTCAAGGCCAAGGCCAAGTTCGTCGTCACCGGCGCGACCAAGGGCGCGATCGCCGCAGTCGAGAAGGCTGGTGGCAGCGTCGAAGTGATCGCTCCGACCAACCTCGAAGTGAAGGCTGCCAAGGCCGAAGCTAAGAGCGCCAAGGCCGCAAGCCGGAAATAATACGACAAAAGCGTGAGCGGGGGGTTCGACATCGTGTTCCCCGCTCCCTATCTACCCCGCACACATGATCTGCCTCGGCCCGGTGGGGTCCGGCTCGGGGGACAATCGGATCGCAGTACGGGCGGCTCGCCGGTCATCTGACACGGGCCCAACGCTAGGATCGACGAAACATCATGGCATCACGCGCCGACAATATCGCCAGCAACATGAACCTCGGCAACTTTGCCAAGGCGACCGAGCTCAGGCAGCGTATCTGGTTCACGATCGGTGCACTGATCGTGTTTCGCTTCCTCAGCTACGTGCCGCTCCCCGGGGTCAACCCGGCGGCGCTCCAGAACCTCGCCGATCTCGGGCGGGGCGGGGTGCTCGAACTGTTCAATACCTTCTCTGGCGGCAGCCTCGAGCGCATGAGCCTCATCGCGCTCGGCGTGATGCCCTACATCACCGCCTCGATCGTCGTGCAGATGGCATCGGCGCTGCACCCGACGCTGGCCGCTCTCAAGAAAGAGGGCGCGACCGGGCGGCAGAAGCTCAACCAGTATACCCGCTACGGCACCGTGTTCCTGTGCGCGATCCAGGGCTATTTCCTCGCCTCCGGGCTCGAAAGCTTCAGCGCGCAGAACGGCATCGCCGCGGTCGTCGACCCGGGCTATTTGTTCCGCGTCGGCGCCGTGATCAGCCTTATCGGCGGGACGATGTTCCTGCTGTGGCTGGGTGAACAGATCACCAGCCGCGGGATCGGCAATGGCGTGTCGCTGATCATCATGGCCGGCATCGTCGCGCAGTTCCCGATGTTCGCGGGCAATTTGTTCGAAGGTGGACGCACCGGCTCGATTTCGCCGGGCATCATCATCTTCTTCGTGGTCATGGTGGTCGTGCTGATCCTGCTGATCTCGTTCGTCGAACGCGCGCAGCGGCGCCTGCTGGTGAAATATCCCAAGCGCGCGACCCAGAACGGAATGATGCAGCAGGACAATTCCTACCTGCCGTTGAAGCTCAACACCGCCGGTGTCATTCCTCCGATCTTCGCCAGCTCGCTGCTGCTCCTGCCGCTGACGATCTCGCAATTCGCGGGCAATTCGGTCGATACCGAGAGCACCTTTGGCGGCGTGATCGTGACGCTCAACCAGTATCTCCAGCACGGCCAGCCGATCTACATGACGCTGTACGGGCTCGGCATCATCTTCTTTACCTTCTTCTACACCGCGGTGGTCTTCAATCCCGAGGAACGCGCCGAGGACCTGAAGAAGGGCGGCGGCTTTATTCCCGGCATCCGTCCGGGCAAGCGCACCGCCGACTATCTCGAATATGTCCTCACGCGCATCACCGTGGTCGGCGCGATCTACCTCACGCTGGTTTGCGTGGTGCCCGAATACATGATCGCGCAGACGGGTATCCCGCTGTTCCTCGGCGGAACCAGCCTGCTGATCGTCGTCAACGTGACGGTCGATACGCTGAGCCAGATCCAGTCGCACCTGCTGGCTCACCAGTATGGCGATCTCATCAAGAAGGCGAAGCTCAAGGGACGGATGCGTTGACGCGCTGAAGTCGGCTTCACTCCACCACGAGGCGCGGGTTCGATCCGCGTGAGCAACGGGGGTTGTTTCGGTGAATATCATTCTTCTCGGCCCTCCGGGCGCTGGCAAGGGCACTCAGAGCGTGGGGCTCGTCGAGCGTCACGGCATGCTCCAGCTTTCGACCGGCGACATGCTACGTGCCGCGGTCAAGGCGCAGACACCTGTCGGACTGCGCGCAAAGGCGGTGATGGATCGCGGCGAACTGGTCTCTGACGAGATTGTCTCAGACCTGATTGACGCCAACCTAGCCGCAATGGACGCGGGCACCGGCGCGATCTTCGACGGCTATCCCCGCACCGGCCCCCAGGCAGAGGATCTCGATCGCATTCTCGCCAAGCATGGCCGCAGCCTCGATCACGTGATCGAACTCGCGGTCGATGTCGACGCGCTGGTCGACCGGATCACCGGGCGGTTCAGCTGCGCCAGTTGCGGAGCGCTCTACCACGACACTGCGAACCCGCCTGCGACGCCCGGCGTGTGCGATGTGTGCGGTTCGACCGAGTTCAAGCGCCGTCCTGACGACAATGAGGAAACGGTGCGCACCCGGATGGACGAATACCGCGCCAAGACCGCGCCGATCCTGCCGCTCTACGAGGCGCGCGGGATCGTCAGCCGGGTCGATGGCATGGCGGCGATCGGCGAGGTCGCGAACGCGATCGACGCGATCCTCGCCTGAGATCGGGGCATCGCTCCCCTTTCGCTCGCGCGGACAATTCTCTAGGTCCACGGACAAAAGGAGTCTGTGGGGCATGCATCAATTCATTCTGACCGCCGCCGCGAGCGCCGCGCTCGTCTCGCTGGCCGCTCCGGTGGCTGCCGAGGTCGTCGAACAGGACGAGAGGGGCTTCGTGACGCGCGATCAGGCGATCGTCTCCGCGACGCCCAAGCAGGTCTGGCTCGCTCTGATTGCGCCCGCCAGCTGGTGGAATGCCTCGCACACATGGTCGGGCGATTCGGCCAATCTCACGCTTACGCCGCAGGCGGGCGGGTGTTTCTGCGAGAAGATCCCCGAAGTCAGCGAACCCGGGCGCTTCACGCTCGAAGGCAGCGTCGAGCATCTGCGCGTGGTCCAGGCCTATCCCGAAACCGCCTTGCGGATGGAAGGCGCTCTGGGACCGTTGCAAAGCGAGCCGGTCGGCGGGGTGCTGACCGTTGCAATCAGCGAGGTCGAACAGGGCACGCGGATCGTGTGGGAATATCATGTCGGCGGCCGGATGCGGTATCCTGTCCCCGCGATCGCCAAGGCGGTCGACGGGGTGATGAGCCAGCAACTCGATGGTCTCGCCGCTCTGCTCGGCCGGGTCGACGAGCCCGAGGGTGAGGGCGCGCCCAAGCCCGAGCCGGAACCCGAGCCGAAGGTCGAAACCGAGGTCCCGACCGGTCCGGAAGACGAGGACGCCGTAGTCGATGAAGGTCCGAGCGTCGACGAGGCGTTCGGGGACCTGGCCGATGATGGCTGACTCCTGACCTTTTCCCGCCCGGCTGCGCGCCCGTTTTGACAGGCGGCCAATCCGGTGTATCTTCCGCCATCCAGAACGTCCGCTCCGCCGACACGATCGGCGGCGGACGATTTTACGCGCGCTTGCTGTTGACCTGTCGACAGAATCGCCGTAAGCGCGCCCTCATTCGACACGCCCGATCAACGTTGGCGAACCGAGTCCGGCAAGTGGCCGCTTCGAGCGAGCCACAACCGGGCTTTTGCCGTTTGACGCAGGCGGGCATGCCGGATGATTGAGCGATGAGATAGGGGTAGCGGCGCCCATGCCGTATTTCCCTGTGGAGCATGGAGAATTAAGTGGCTCGTATTGCCGGGGTAAATATCCCCACCAACAAGCGCGTTATCATCGCGCTCACCTACATTCACGGGATCGGTCGCACCACGGCCGTCCAGATCGCCGACAAGCTCGGTATCGATCATTCGCGCCGGGTTCAGGACCTCTCCGACGAGGAAGTGCTGCGGATCCGCGAAACCATCGACGAGGATCACTCGGTCGAAGGTGACTTGCGTCGCAACACCGCGATGAACATCAAGCGCCTCATGGACCTGCGCACCTATCGCGGTCTGCGCCATCGCAACCAGCTGCCCGTTCGCGGTCAGCGCACCCACACCAACGCCCGCACCCGCAAGGGCAAGGCCAAGCCCATCGCGGGCAAGAAGAAGTAAGCAGCTGGTTCACCCAGCAGCTTTTCCCTTCTGACGAGCTATAAGGAACACGCAAGATGGCACGCGAACCCGGCAAAGTAAGGCGCCGCGACAGGAAGAACATTTCCAGTGGCGTGGCGCATATCAACGCCAGCTTCAACAACACCATGATCACCATCACCGACGCGCAGGGCAATGCTATCAGCTGGTCCAGCGCAGGGGCGATGGGCTTCAAGGGCAGCCGCAAGTCGACCCCGTATGCAGCGCAGGTCGCTGCGGACGATGCCGGCAAGAAGGCCGCCGAACACGGCGTCCGCACCCTCGAGGTCGAAGTGAAGGGCCCGGGCTCGGGCCGCGAGAGCGCCCTGCGCGGTCTCGCCGCAGTGGGCTTCAACATCACCTCGATCCGCGACGTGACTCCGATCCCGCATAACGGCGTCCGTCCGTCCAAGCGGCGTCGCGTCTGATCCGAACCTGCCCGGCGGTCGCTGATGTGGCCGCCGCGACCTCAAAACGGACCGGACGCGCTTGAAACGGCGCCCGGTCCGCCCACATTCAAACCCGCCGCAAGGCGAATTAGGGGAAATCCATGTCCGTCAACACCAAGAACTGGCAGGAACTCAAGAAACCCAACACCCTCGAGATCAAGGAAAGCGGTGACAAGTCGCGCAAGGTCACGTTCGTGGCCGAACCGCTCGAGCGCGGCTTTGGCCTGACGCTCGGCAACGCGCTGCGCCGGGTCCTGCTCTCGTCGCTCCAGGGCGCGGCGATCACCTCGATCAAGATCGAGAACGTGCTGCACGAATTCTCCTCGCTCGCCGGCGTGCGCGAGGACGTGACCGATATCGTCCTCAACGTGAAGCAGATCGCGCTCAAGATGGAAGGCGAAGGCCCCAAGCGCCTCCAGCTTTCGGTCACCGGCCCCGCCGAAGTCACCGCCGGTGACATCGCGGTTACCGGCGACATCGAGGTGATGAACAAGGATCTCGTCCTGTGCCACCTCGACGAGGGCGCGACGCTGAACATGGAACTCACCGCTGATGTCGGCAAGGGCTACTCGCCGGCGGTCCAGAACCGTCCGATCGACGCGCCGATCGGGCTGATCCCGGTCGATTCGCTCTACTCGCCGGTGCGTCAGGTGAGCTACAAGGTCGAGAACGCCCGCGTGGGTCAGGAACTCGACTACGACAAGCTCTCGCTGACCGTCGAAACCGATGGCACCGTGACCCCGGAA
>JBFHIF010000090.1:0-5926 GCA_041596595.1 Erythrobacter sp.
CTCGTTTCGATGCCAACGGCAATTTCGTGCTCAACGATGACGGATCGATCGCAACCGAAGTGATCAAGGGGCCGGGCGTCGATTCCGATGGCGGCACCACGATTGCAGGGCTCGGTCGCCTGTTCGGCCTCGACGTGCTCGGCGCGCTCGATCTTTCCGAACGCCTCGGCCTGATCACCACGCTTTCGCAGCCCAACCTGACCGCGCTTTCGGGCGAAACCGCCACGTTCCTTGCAGGCGGCGAATTCCCGGTGCCGATCAGCCAGGGCCTCGGCAATGTCTCGATCGAATATCGCGATTTCGGCGTCAGCCTGTCCTACACCCCCACCGTGCTTTCCAACGGCCGGATCTCTCTGCGGGTGCGCCCCGAGGTTTCCGAGCTGTCGAGCCAGGGTGCGGTCACGCTCAACGGCTTCCAGGTCCCCGCGCTGACCATTCGCCGGACCGAAACGACCGTCGAACTGGGCTCGGGCCAGAGCTTCATGATCGCGGGTCTGATGAGCTCCAGCTCGCAGAACGCGCTCGACAAGGCTCCAGGTCTTGGCGACGTGCCGATCCTTGGCAACCTGTTCCGCAGCCGCGATTTCCGTCGCGGTGAGACAGAGCTCGTGATCGTCGTCACGCCCTATCTCGTGAAACCGGTCGATGCCCGCGACATCAAGCTCCCGACTGACGGCTTCCGTTCGGCGAACGAGCTGGAGCAGTTGCTCGGTTACAAGGACAATGCCGGCGAGTCGGGCGCGAGCCGTCCGGGGCCGACCGCAGCGGGGGGTGACAACGTTCCCGTTCCCGCGGTGAGCAATGCCGATCCGGCAGCGATCGTCCCCAATTCGCCGGCCAAGGACCCGCGCCGGGCCGACACGAAGAACCGCAAGAAGAAGGACCGCTCGGCAGAAGCCGCAGCGCCCGGCTTCAGCCTCTAAGCCAGGAAGGTGAGACCAATGCCCAAGCTTCACAAAAGCAAAATCGCTGGCGCACTCGCGCTCTCGATCGGCCTCGCCGCCGCCGGCTGCGGCGGAATGGCGACCAACCAGTCGCTCTACAGCGTCAAGCAACCGGTCGTCGAACGTGCCAATTACACCTTCGACCTTCGCACCGATGAATCGGGGGTCCCGATCTCCGAGCAGTCGCGTCTCAACGGCTGGTTCGAAGCGATGGATCTTCGCTACGGCGACCGGGTCTCGATCGAAAACCCGTCGAACAACTCGGCGGTGACGAGCGATGTCGCTGCGCTGGCAGGCCGTTATGGCCTCCTGGTTCACGAAGGCGCTCCGACCACGGCAGGCTTCATCGAGCCCGGTCAGGCGCGCGTCGTCATCACCCGCTCGAGCGCTCACGTGCCCGGATGCCCCGACTGGTCGGCGCATTCGGACACCAATTACATGAACGCGGCCAGCCCGAATTACGGCTGCGCGGTCAATTCCAACATGGCCGCGATGGTCGCCAATCCCGAAGATCTTCTCGAAGGTCAGAAGGGCACCGGCGAGACCGTCATCGCCACCGGCACCAAGGCTATCGACACCTATCGCAAGGCACCCCCCACCGGGGCGGATGGCCTGCTGCAAGCTCAGACCGGAGGAGACTGACCGATGAACGCACCCTGGAAATCAGGCCTGCCCGGCAATCGCGATGCGTTCGCAGCCTATATCTGCGACGATGCCGCCCTCGACGTTTTGCGTCCGGTGGTGATCGAAATGGGCTGGCCGCCTGAAAAGTGCAACAAGGGCGGCCTGCGCAATGCGATCCAGTCGCTTTCGGTCAGCGCTTCGCCGGCGATCCTCGTGGTCGACCTTTCGGAAAGCGGCGATCCGCTCAACGACATCAACGCGCTCGCCGAAGTCTGCGAACCGGGAACGGTCGTGGTGGCGATCGGCCAAGTCAATGACGTGCGGCTCTATCGCGATCTCATCGCGAGCGGCATTCACGACTACCTGCTCAAGCCTTTGAACGCCCAGCAGGTTCACGACGCGCTTAACCAGGCCCTGGCAGTGTTCACCTCGCCCAAGGCCGGTGAAGGCGAGGCGATCAAGCGCCACATCTCGACTGCGGTCGTGGGAACTCGTGGCGGCGTGGGCGCATCGACGCTCGCGACCTCTCTGGCATGGCTGTTCTCGAGCGAACACGATGCGCCGACCGCGCTGCTCGATCTCGACATCCATTTCGGGACCGGCGCGCTCGCGCTCGATCTCGAGCCGGGACGCGGGCTGACCGATGCAATCGACAACCCGAGCCGGATCGACGGCCTGTTCATCGAACGCGCCATGACCCGCGCGAACGAGAAGCTCTCGATCCTCTCGGCCGAGGCTCCGATCAGCCAGCCGCTGATGACCGACGGTTCGGCCTTCATCCAGCTTGAGGAAGAATTCCGGCAAGCTTTCGAGATGACTGTCATCGACATGCCGCGCAACATGCTGATCAATTTCCCGCACCTGCTGGGAGACGTGAATCTGGTCGTGATCGGCTGCGAGCTCACGCTCGCCTCAGCGCGCGACACGATCCGTATCCTGTCCTGGCTCAAGACCAACGCCGCGCACGCTCATCCGATGATCGTCGCGAACAAGGTCCAGGCCTCGGGCGCGGAAATCAGCAAGGCGGATTTCGAGGCCTCGATCGAGCGCAAGATCGATTTCGTCGTGCCTTACGATTTCAAGGCCGCGGCCAACGCCGCCAAGCTCGGCCAGGTGTTCGTCCAGGCGAACAAGTCGAGCAAGGCCAGCAGCGTGATCCGCCAGATCGGCGAGAGGATCATGGGCGCAAGCGAAGAAGATCTCACCACGGTGACCGAGGAAAAGAAGTCGCTGCTCGGCGCCTTCGATCTCAAGTCGCTGCTGGCGAAGAAGGACAAGCCCGAGGAGGCTGAACCGGCCGAGTAATCGGCTGATCGAACGCGAGACCGGGGTATGCGAGAAAGCATCCCCGGCCCCGCGAACGCCGCCCCACCTTTCGGGACGGCATCTGAACGAACCTGGCGGGAAGCGAAGCAATGGATTTTACCCAGACCCTGCTCATCTCCGGCGCGATATTCATCGTGATCCTGGCGGTCTATCTGGTCGTCAGCGGATCGGGCGCGGACAAGGCACGCAACCGTCGGCTCGAATCGCTGCGTTACCGGCACTCGGAAAGCACCGACACCAAGGTCGAATCACAGCTCAAGAAAGCGATCGCCGCGCGCAAGCCGAGGGCGCATCGCGTCGCCGGATCGGATTCGCGTCTCGAGGCGCTGGCAATCAGGCTCGATCGCACCGGAAAGGGCTGGAGCCTCACCCAGTATCTCTACGCTTCGGGCGGTCTCGCAATGCTCGTGGCGATGGCGCTGATGCTCCAGACTGGCGCAATCCTGCTGTCGCTCGGTGTCGGCCTGCTGGTCGGTGCGGGGATCCCTCATTTCGTGGTCGGTTTCTTCATCAAGAAGCGGACCAACCACTTCAACACCAAGTTTCCCGACGCGATCGAACTGCTGGTTCGCGGGCTTCGCTCCGGCCTGCCCGTGACCGAAACGCTTTCGGTGGTTGCTCAGGAAGTGCCGGGGCCGGTGGGTCTGGAATTCAAGGGCATCGTCGAGCGGATCAAGATCGGCAAGACCATGGAGGATTCACTCCAGGAAACCGCTGATCGCCTCAACATCCCGGAATTCAACTTCTTCTGCATCACTCTGGCGATCCAGCGCGAAACCGGCGGCAATCTCGCCGAAACGCTCTCGAACCTCGCTGACGTGCTGCGCAAGCGCGCGCAGATGAAGCTCAAGATCAAGGCGATGAGTTCGGAATCGAAGGCGTCCGCCTATATCGTCGGCTCGCTGCCCTTCATCGTCTTCGTGCTCATCTACATGATCAACCCGAGCTATATCGGCGGGTTCTTCTACGAGGATCGCCTGATCGTTGCCGGGCTTGGCGGCCTGGTGTGGATGGGCATCGGCGTGGCGATCATGGCCAAGATGGTCAGTTTCGAGATCTAGGGCGGGGACAGAAAATCATGCTCGAACAACCCGCAGGACCAACGCTTCTCGGCTTCGACGTCATACTCGTCGGGACCGTGCTCGCCGGGCTCGCCGCTCTGGCCGTGATGATGGCGATCTACGCCGCGGTCACGATCAGGGACCCGATGGCAAAGCGCGTGAAGGCGCTCAACGAGCGCCGCGACGAACTCAAGGCCGGCATCATCACCGCCGGCTCCAAGAAACGCACGAGCCTCGTCCGCAAGACCGACGCGACCGACAGGGTCAAGCAGAAGCTCAACAGCATGAAGGTGCTGCAGCAGAGCCAGCTTGAAGCTGTCCAGCAGAAGCTCGCCCACGCCGGCTACCGCAACAAGGAACTGGCGGTCTACATTATCGGTGCGCGCGCGATCCTTCCCGTGGTGCTCGGCTTTGTCGGCTTCATGGGCATCTACGTGGTCGAAATGTTCCCCGATTGGGGTCCGTTCACCCGGCTGGGCGCGATGGCGATGCTGCTGTTCCTGTCCTACAAGGGCCCCGAACTCTACCTGTCGAACAAGGCTTCCAAGCGCACCAAGGAGGTCCAGAAGGGGCTTCCCGACGCGCTCGACCTGCTGGTGATCTGCGCCGAAGCCGGCCTGACCGTCGACGCCGCGTTCAACCGCGTGGCGAAGGAACTCGGCCGGGCCTATCCCGAACTGGGTGACGAATTCGCGCTCACCGCGATCGAACTGTCGTTCCTCAACGAGCGCAAGATGGCGTTCAACAACCTCGCCTACCGCGTCAATCTCGAAGCGGTCAAAGGCGTGGTCACCACCATGATCCAGACCGAACGCTACGGCACTCCGCTAGCCTCGGCGCTGCGCGTGCTCTCGGCCGAATTCCGCAACGAGCGCATGATGCGCGCAGAGGAAAAGGCGGCGCGTCTGCCGGCGATCATGACGGTTCCGCTGATCCTGTTCATCCTGCCGGTGCTGTTCATCGTGATCCTTGGCCCGGCGGCCTGCTCGATCTCGGATGCGCTGATCAACAAGGAATAGAAAAAACCAGCCACCGCGAGCATCAAAGGCACGTGCTCGCACATGGAAGGGGTCTGCCCGGGATCAACTCCCGCGCGGGCCCCTTTCGCGTTTGCAGAAGGATCGCTTGCCTCAGCCCTCGCGCGAGAGCTCGGCGGCGCGGCTGCGCATCCGGTCGAGCAGCGCAGCGAATTGCGCGCGCTCCTTTGGATCGAAACCGTCGAACAATTCGCGTTCGGTCGCAAGCGCGAGCGGCATGACCTCGCGGTGGATCGCCTCGCCCTCCTCGGTCAGCTCAAGCAGGTGCGAGCGGCCGTCGCGTTCATTGGGCACGCGCCGCACGAGACCGCGCTCCTCGAGCACCTTGCACGCGCGGTTCACCGCCACCTTGTCCATCAGCGTGACCTGGGTGAGCGCCTGCTGGGTGCAGCCGCGATTGGCCCCGTCTCCCAGCACCGCCATGACCCGCCATTCGGGGATCTTGAGCGCGAACCGCTTGCGATACCTCTCGGATATCAGCGCGCTGACCGCGTTCGACGCGATCGACAACTGGTAGGGCAGGAATTCGGTCAGCCGCCAGTCATTGACGCTGCGTCCGGCTCTGTCGCTTGGTATGCTCATGCAAAAAGGTTTCCCATGAAACCACCCGCTCTTCAAGAGGGCGAAAGGTCAGCCCCATGAGCGCCCTATTCGTAGGGGCGATCCTCCCACCAGGGATAGAAATCGGGCATGTCGGTGCTGACCTTCCCCGGATATTCGGGGGGCCGCTTTTCGAGAAAGCTCGCGATCCCCTCTTTCGCGTCGGCGGAGCGCGACAGGCGGTAGATCGCGCGGCTGTCGATCCTGTGTGCCTCCATCGGGTGATCGGCGTTCATCAGGCGCCACATCATCGCGCGGGTCATCGCGACCGAGACCGGCGCGGTGTTCTGCGCGATTTCGAGCGCGATCTTGCGCGCTTGCGCCATCAGTTCAG
>JBFHIF010000091.1:0-5885 GCA_041596595.1 Erythrobacter sp.
GATGCAGATCATGTTGGTCAGCATCGAGGATCCCCCGTGGCTCATGAACGGCAGAGGTATGCCGACCACCGGCGCGAGGCCCATGACCATCAGCAAATTGACCGCGATGTAGAAGAAGATCGTGGCGACCATGCCGCCGGCGAGCAGGTTCGCAAAGCGGTCCTGCGAGGCACGAGCCACCGACAGGCCCCAGCGCAGGATCACGCTGAACACCGCGATCACGAACAATCCGCCGATCAGCCCCCATTCTTCAGCCATCGTCGCGAACACGAAATCGGTGTGCGGTTCGGGCAGATATTGCAGGTGGCTTTGCGAGCCTTTGTTGAACCCCTTGCCGAAAATCCCTCCCGAACCGATCGCGATCTTCGACTGGGTGATGTGATAGCCCGCACCGAGCGGATCGGCCTCGGGGTCGAACATCGTCATGACCCGGCGCTGCTGGTAGGGCTGGAGGGCAAAGAAATAGGCCAGCGGAGCTAGGGCCGCCGCCGCCGCTCCGCCCCAAGCAAACCACCGCAAGGGTAATCCGGCAAGAAGCATGACCACGCCCCCGCCAAACGCGATGGCGAGCGAGGTCCCCAGATCGGGTTGCAGAAGGACGAGCGCCATCGGAAGTCCGATCATCGCCCCAGGCACCAGCAGCGCGCGCCACGATCCGACCAGGCCGGCAGGCAACGAGGAGAAGAAGTGCGCGAGCGTGAGCACGATCACCGGCTTCATCAGTTCGGAGGGCTGAAGCACCATGAAGCCGAGGTCGAGCCAGCGCTGGCTACCTCCTCCAATCTGTCCGATCGCTTCCACAGCGACCAGCAGCAGGAACACGACAATATAGGCTGGATAGGCCATCAGGCGGACGAATTCGCGCGGGAAGCACGCGATGATCGAGGCCATCACCATGAACACGCCGAACCGGACGAGATGCGATGCCGCAAAGGGCTGCATCGAACCACCTGCCGCCGAATAGAGCACGGCGGCACCGAAAGCGACGAGCAGGAACAGCGGGATCAGCATCCCCCAGGGCTGCCTTGCAATCGGATCGGGAACGAACGGCCTCATTCCTCCGCTCCCGGACTGGGCCGCGGCGCGGGCGGGGCACCGGGATTGGGGCGGGGGGCGACAAATTCGCTGCCCTGTTCCTGAGTCCTCACGGCCTCGAGCCGCGCCTCGGCCTCGACCTGGTCGAAGATGTCCTCGTCGCGGCGGCGCTGGACCGGCACTTCGGCGCCGCGTTCGGTCGCATAGGCGGCGTAGCGTTTTTCGAGCCGCTCTTGCGCGGTGCCGCCCCATTGCTCCTCGAGCGCGCGCAGAGCGTCCATTCCTTTCGCCGGATCGAACAGGAAGGTCATCACGTCGCGCGCAATCGGGTATGCTGCCCCCGAACCGCCGCCGTGTTCGATGACCACCGCACCGGCATATTTGGGCTTGTCGACCGGAGCGAAGAACACGAACAGGCCGTGATCGCGGTATTTCCACGGGCCGCTGCGTCCGTCCGAGATCCGCAACGAGACGACCTGAGCGGTGCCGGTCTTGCCCGCCATCTGGATATCGTCGAACGGCAGCCGTCCGCGACCCGCAGTGCCGGGGCCGTTGACCACGTCGCTCATCGCCTGGCGGATATAGGCGATCTGGTCATCGGGGAAATTGAACGACTTGGGGCGCGGCTTCTCGTTGCCGATCACGAGCCGCGGGGTGAGATGCTTGCCAGTTGCCAGCCTCGCGCTCATCACCGCCAGTTGCAATGGGCTGGTCAGGTAATAGCCCTGGCCGATCGAGGCGTTGACGGTGTCATAGGGCTGCCATGCCTGGCCGAACTTGTTGAGCTTCCACTCCGATGTCGGGACGGTCCCGTAGAACTGGCTAGTGACGGGCAAGGGGAATTCCTGGCCTAGCCCGAGCGACTTCGCCATCGCCGCGACCTTGTCGAACCCGACGACCTGCGCGAAATGGTAGAAATAGCTGTCACACGACTGGTAGATCGCCTTGGCCATGTCGACCGTGCCGTGATTGCTCCAGCAATTGAAGAACCGGTTGCCGATCCGTCGCCCGCCGCCACAGGTGATCGTCTGGTTGGGGTCGATCCCTTCCTCGAAGAACGCCATGCAGTGCATCGGCTTCACCGTCGAGCCGGGCGGGTAGAGCCCCTTGAGGACCTTGTTTCTCAGCGGGACGCGATCGTCATCGCGCAGCATGGCATATTCGACACTGCCGATCCCGTCGGAAAAGCTGTTGGGATCGAAGCTGGGCATCGATGCCATGCACAGCAGGTCGCCGGTATCGCAATCCATCACCACGACCGAGCCGCTTTCGAGCCCGATCCTGCGCGCGGCATAATCCTGTAGCGGGCCGTCGATCGTCAGCTTGACCGGATCGCCCTGGACGTCCTCGCGCGTTTCGAGATCGCGTACGATCCGCCCACCGGCGGTCACTTCGACCCGGCGTGCGCCGGGAACTCCGCGCAGCGCCTGCTCGAACTGCTTTTCGAGGCCGTCCTTGCCGATCTTGTAACCCGGCGTGACCAGCAGGGGATTGCGGTCTTCCTCGGCATATTCCTCGGCGTTGGCAGGACCGACATAGCCGATCAGGTGGCCCACGCTCGGCCCTGTCGGGTAAAACCGGGAAAAGCCGCGCTGGGGGATCACCCCTTGCAGGTCGGGCAGGCGGACGCTGAGCGCGGCGAACTGTTCGTAATCGAGCCCGCTTGCAACCTCGACCGGGGCGAAGCCACGCGAGGTCGCGATCTCTTCCTTGATGTCGGCAATACGATCGGCCTCGAGCCCGAGCAGCGATCCGACCTTGTCGATCGTGGCGTCGGGATTTGGCATGCGTTCGGGAATGACGTCGACACGGAAATCGGCGCGGTTGGAAGCAAGGGGAGCCCCGTTGCGGTCGAGGATCCAGCCGCGGCGCGGCGGAATGAGAGTCAGATTGACCCGGTTGCTCTCGGCTTCGAGCCGGTATTTCTCGTTCTCGGCGATCGCGATATAGCCCATCCGAACGGCCAGGAGCACCGCGATACCGCCCTGGACGCCCCCGATCACCACGCTGCGCCGGTCGAAGGTGTCCTTCAGCCTCGACGCGGTGACCGCCGGTCCGTTTCGCGGCCTTCGCCGTTTGCCAAAGATGCCCATCAATCCATCCCCGCGATCAATTTAACCGCCGGGAGCGAGCGAGACGGAACCGGTCGAGCCACGCGATACCGCGCGCGAACAGCGGATAGAGCAGGACCGCAAGAACGATCTGCGGCACCGCTGCGAGGAATAGCGGAGTTGTAAGTGTTGCGCCCGAAACCACCATGGCGGCGAGGATATAAATCACGAGCACTGGACCTGCGGTGAACCAATCCTGCCAGAAGCCGCGCCACGGCAGCCGCGCCTCGATCACTTCGAAGGCGAGCATCGTCAGGGTCCACAGCAGGATCGCGCTGCCAAAGGGCTGGCCGCTGAAAAGATCGTCGAACGCGCCAAGCGGTATGCCGGCCCACAGAGGGAAAAATCCTGGTCGCATCAGCCGCCAGCTCAGCAGCGCCATGAAACCAAGCGGGGGCAGCAGCGGCATCACGTCTGCCAGGAACACCACCGGGAGGAACGATCCCGCGAGGACCGAGAAATAGGGGACGCTGCGCGCGCGTAGCGGCGACTGGACCCGGTTGAGCCCTCCGCTGTAGCGGCTCGAACTGCGCGGCCTGTCGTGGCTGAGGCGATCGATCAATTTCCGCGCCCCGCGCCCTCGATCCTCTGCTCACTCGAAATTCTCGCCGCCTCGACCGCTTCGCCGCGGTAGATCGGCTCGATCGAGACGAAATCGGTCGCGGAAGGATCGGCAACCAGCCGCGCAAAACCGCCATCGGGGGTCTTTTCCGAAAGGATCGCGACCGCCACCCCGGGCCGGTAATAGCCGCCAGCACCGCTGGTCACGAACACGTCACCGATCTCGAGCGGATTGATGCCGAGATTGATCAGCCTGATTCTGAGCAATCCGTCTCCCCGGCCTTCGGCAAAGGCAACCGTCTCGTCGCTCGACCGCCGGACGGGCAGCACGCTCTCGGTATCGGTCAGAAGCAAAACGCGCGACGATCCGCTCGCGGTTTCGAGCACCCGGCCGACCACCCCGCGCGGACTGCGCACCGGCATGCCGACCTCGAGGCCATCGGCGCGGCCCTTGTTGATATAGGCGAAGCGGCGGCTGCTCGCGGCGGTGGAACCGACCAGCCGCGCCACCGCCACGGGTTCGATCTCGCTTTCAGCAAGAGCGACCAGCGATTTCAGGCGCTCGTTCTCCTGCGCGACCGATTCCGCCTCGGCGAGCCGGATGCGCGCGATCTCGACCTCTTCACGCAGCGCGCGGTTCTGGCTCCCGGCTTTGACGTAGGCGGTGATCGTGTCCCAGATCGAATTGCGACCCTGCCTAACCACCGCTGTCGTTTCCCCGATGGGAGCAACGACATCGCTCGCGCTTCCGCGAAGCGGGGCGAGCGCGGTGGGTTGCCACAGCGAAAGCGCGAGCAGCGCCGCGCCGAGGACCGCGCCGAGCGCGGCCAGCAAATATCCGGTGAAGACCGAATACTGGGCCCGTTTCGAATGGCCGGTCCGGCGCGATGACGAGGGCGCCATGCTGGTTCCGTGTCCCCTTGTTTCCGCTCGCCCGGTCCTCGCGGGACCAGACGCGCGCGCCTCATGCGGTCATCAGGACGCCGCGATAGATCGGATCTTCCATGGCCCGGCCCGTGCCGATCGCGACACAGGTGAGCGGGTCTTCGGCGATCGAGACCGGAAGACCGGTTTCCTCGCGCAGATGCTCGTCGAGCCGCTGGATCAGCGCTCCGCCGCCGGTCAGGACGATGCCCTGGTCGACGATATCGGCTGCGAGTTCGGGCGCGGTGTTTTCAAGCGCGATCCGCACGCCCTCGACGATCGCCCCGATAGGCTCCGAAAGCGCCTCGGCGACATGGGCCTGATTGATGGTGATTTCCTTGGGCACGCCGTTGACGAGGTCGCGCCCCTTGAGCGTGATCGTCTCGCCGATGCCGTCCTCTGGCACCATGGCAATGCCGTAATCCTTCTTGATCCGTTCCGCGGTGGCGTCCCCGATGAGCAGGTTGTGATGGCGACGGACGTAAGAGACGATCGCCTCGTCCATCTTGTCACCCCCGGTGCGAACCGAGGTCGTATAGGCAAGACCGCGCAGCGAAAGCACCGCGACTTCGGTCGTCCCGCCGCCAATATCGACGACCATGCTGCCGACCGGCTCCGTCACCGGCATATCGGCGCCGATCGCGGCCGCCATCGGTTCGAGGATCAGGTGGACTTCCGAAGCGCCGGCATTCGATGCGGCGTCGCGGATTGCGCGCTTTTCCACCGAAGTCGAGCCCGAGGGCACGCAGATCACGATTTCGGGATAGCGGAACAGATTGTGCTTGCCGTGGACCTTGCGGATGAAGTGCTTGATCATCTCTTCCGCGATCTCGATGTCGGCGATCACGCCGTCGCGAAGCGGGCGGATTGCCTCGATCGTGTCGGGGGTCTTGCCCATCATCATCTTCGCGTCGTCGCCAACGGCCTTGACCCGCTTGATCCCGTTGATCGTCTCGATCGCGACCACCGAAGGTTCGTTGAGGATGATCCCCTGGTCCTGGACGTAGACCAGCGTATTGGCGGTGCCGAGATCGATCGCCATGTTCTGCGATCCGAACTTGAAGAGATTGGACAGGAAGCTCATCGTTTCATCTATTCCAGTGGCTGTGCGGGTGTGATTGCGCTTGTGTGGTGCGCAAGAGATAAGACCCGTTTCGTAGGTAACAAAGGGCGCGTAGCGAATCCGTCGCAAAAACGCCAAAATAATTGTTGATCGGAAGCGGAAAATCCCCCGGTTACCCTCGTTTTTGCGGC
>JBFHIF010000092.1:0-5855 GCA_041596595.1 Erythrobacter sp.
GACCGACGACGCCCTGCGCTCGCGGGGTATCGCAATCGATCGCGAAGGGTTTGACGCGGCGATGGCGCGCCAGAAGCAGGCTGCTCGGGCCGCGTGGAAAGGTTCGGGCGAAGCGGCTTCGGGAGAGGTTTGGTTCGACATTGCCGAGCGCGAGGGCGCGAGCGAATTCACAGGCTATACCGCGACATCGGGCGAGGGTGCGGTCGTCGCGATCGTCAAGGACGGGGTCGAGGTTGAATGCGCCTCAGCCGGCGACGAGGTGCTGATCTGCACCAACCAGACCCCTTTCTATGGAGAAAGCGGGGGCCAGACCGGTGACACGGGGACAATCACCAGCGCTGCGGGTTTGCGCGCCTCGGTTCGCGACACCGCCAAGCCGCTCGGTCGCCTCCATGCGCATCACGCGATCGTGCAAGAGGGCGAGATCGCGCTGGGTGACAATGTCCACCTCGAGGTCGATACCGACCGGCGCGCACAGATTCGCGCCAATCACTCGGCTACTCACCTGGTCCATGCCGCCCTGCGTCACAGGCTCGGCGAACACGTCACGCAGAAGGGCTCGCTCGTTGCCGAAGACCGGCTGCGGTTCGATTTCTCGCACCCCAAGCCGCTGACCGACAAAGACATCGCCGCGATCGAGGCCGAGGTAAATGCCGAGATCCTCGCCAACGAGCCGGTCGCAACCCGCCTGATGAGCCCCGACGAGGCGGTCGAAGCCGGCGCGCTGGCGCTGTTTGGCGAAAAATATGGTGACGAGGTCCGGGTGCTCTCTATGGGGCGCGCGGGCGAGGGCGGACGGTCCTATTCGGTTGAATTGTGCGGAGGGACTCACGTTCGCGCCACCGGAGATATCGGGATATTCCGCATCATCTCGGAAAGCGCGGTGTCGTCGGGCGTTCGCCGGATCGAGGCGCTTACCGGCGAAGCCGCGCGCGCATGGCTGGTGAGCCGCGAAGAAAAGCTCAAGGCTGCGGCCAGCGCGATCCGGGCCACGCCTGAGGACGTTCCGGCACGGATCGCAGCATTGCTCGATGAGAGAAAACGGCTCGAGAAGGAGTTGGCAGAAGCGAAAAAGGCCCTTGCCCTTGGCGGCGGCGCATCCGGTTCGGCCGGGACGGAATCTCAGGAAGAAACGATCGCCGGGGTCCAGTTCAGCGGGCAGGTCATCGAGGGACTCAATCCCAGGGAACTGCGCCCGTTGCTCGATGAAGCGAAAGCGCGCCTCGGATCGGGGATCGCAGCGATCGTGGCGGTCAATGACGGCAAGGCGAGTATCGCAGCCGCTGTGACCGACGATCTCACCGACAGGTTTACGGCCGTCGATCTCGTGCGCGCAGGTGTCGAGGCGCTCGGCGGGAAGGGTGGCGGTGGCCGTCCGGATATGGCTCAGGGAGGGGGCCCCGATGGCTCCAAGGCCAACGAGGCTCTCGACGCCATCAGGAACGTTCTCGCGAGCGAAACAGCCTGATCGAGCCGGCTCGGTCGCCTGCCATGCAGGTGACTAGCTCGCGTCGGGGGTCGACTTGGTCTGCCCCGAACTGCCACACGGCACGTCATTGCCTTCGGTATCGCCCGGTTGGCCGCGGCCTTCGTCGGTGGGTGCCTGATCCTTCAGTGGATCCTGCACGTTCTGGGGCTTGAACTTCTCGTCGTTCGAAACCGGTTTGGTCGGGTCCTGGGTATCGGACATAATTGATCTCCTTTACCCGACCAACGCATGAGCCGGCTCGAAGGTTCAAAAATTATCCGTCGGATAGAACGTTCGAGGTCCGCAGCTTGGGCTTTTGCGAAAGCCCGCCATCGCGTTCGAGCCGCTCGCGATACTCGTCCCGCTTTTCGTGGATCGAAGCGATCACTGGCCCCATCGCAACCCCGATATCGACCAGGACGGCCTCAGACAGCTGAAGCGAGCTTTCCAGCGTTTCGGGTACAGCATGGCTCGCCCCGGCGCGATACAGCTCCGCGGCGTGGTCGGTGTCGCGTGCACGGGCCACAATCAGCAGGTCGGGATACTCGTTGCGCAGTTTCGCGATCAGCCGCTGCGCCAGGACAGGCTCGTCCATCGTCAATACGAGTGCCGGCGCGGTTTCGATGCCTAGGTGGGACAGTGCATCGCCGCGGTTCGCATCGCCGAAAGTGGCCCGGTATCCGTCGCGTTTGGCGGTGTCGACAACGTCGGGATCCGAATCGACGAGGACATAAGGTTGTTTGTGCATCACGAGCATGTCGGCCACGAGCCTGCCCACGCGCCCGCTGCCGATGATGATCGTGCGCGTGTCCCCGTGGTCTTCTTCGGGCAGTTCCGGCGTCGCTTCGACCCGGCGGGCAATCACTCGTCCGAGCCGCGCAAGAAGCGGGGTGACCGTCAGCCCGATGGCGGTGACGGTCTGCCAGAATTGCGCTGTATCGCTGTCGATCACCAGCGCAGCCGCAGCGGCGGTCAGCACGATCAGGGTCGTCTCGCTGGGGCTTGCCATCAGCACCCCGGTTTCAGCCGCGGTGCTGCGCCGGGCACCCATCATTCGTAGCAGCGAGCTTGTTACGAAAGCCTTGAAGGTGAGCACCCCGATCACCGCCAGAGCGATCGCGGTCCAGTTCTCGATGATCGACAGGACATTGATGCTCATGCCGATCGTGATGAGGAAGATGCCCAGCGCGAGGCCCTTGAAAGGCTCCATGATCGATTCGACTTCGGTATGGTATTCGGTCTCCGCGATCAGAAGCCCCGCGATCAGCGCGCCGACTATCGGAGATAGCCCGGTTGCTGCCGTGGCGAGGCTTGCTCCGATCACCACCAGAAGCGATGCCGCGAGGAACAGTTCGGGGCTCTTTGTCCTTGCCGCCTGCGAGAACAGGCGGGGCAGTGCGACGCGCCCCAGCACCAACAGGACAAGAATGACGAGGCCACCCTGCCACAAGGTCGTCACCAGGCCGGTCAGCCCCCCGCTCTGGGCATAGGGTGCGAGCGCACCGAGGATGAAGATGATCGGAACGATCATGATGTCCTCGAACAGCAGCATCGAAAGGGCTGCGCGCCCCACGGGTGTCTTCGTCCCCGATATCGGAAGGACGATGGCCGTCGAGGAGAAGGCGAGCGCGAAGCCGAGCGCGAGCGCCGCCGTTCCGCTCAGCGTCGTGGCCGTCGCGAAAAACATCGCAAGCGCGCTGCCGATGATCAGCAATTCGAGCGAGCCAAGCCCGAACACCAGGCGCCGCAGCTGCCACAGGCGGTTGAAGGACAGCTCGAGACCGATCGCGAACAGCAGCAAGATGATCCCGAAATCGGCGAAGGGTTGCAATCGTTCGGGGTCGGATATGGTCACGTGTCTGAGCCACGGAACCTCGTTGTCGAGCGTGCCGAGGCCGAACGGGCCGACAAGAACGCCGATCAGGATGAACCCGATGATCGGGGTGATGCGAAATCGTGCGAAGACCGGGATCACGATCCCGGCCGCGCCGAGGATCACCAGCGCATCCTGCATCACCGGGGTCATTGTCAGTTCGCCAGCCATGGCTATCGCTTACCGTGCATGGTGCAAGCTGTCATCCGCCGCCGGGCGAATGAGGGCCGATCGGGCGCGCAGGACCTTCGGCATCCTCGGCGGGCAGGCCGAGCGGATCGGAGACATTGCCCACGCGGCGGTCCCATTCGATCCGGTAAAGGTCGAACCGGCGATCGTGCAGGTTCTGGACTGTGCCCTCTGCCCGCGCCCACGAGAGGTCGGCCAGATTGACGTCGCTGATCGTCAGCGTTTCGACATTTTCGGTGGCTTCCGCTGCGATCCCGTCGCGTGCAAAGGGGAAGTCGCATGGGGTCAGGATACAGCTCTGGGCGTATTGGATGTCCATGTTGGCGACATTGGGGAGGTTGCCGACATTGCCGCTCATCACGACGTAGCACTGGTTCTCGATCGCGCGGGCCTGCGCGCAATAGCGCACCCGCATGTAGCCCTGGCGGCTATCGGTGCAGAACGGGACGAAGATGATCCTTGCGCCTTCATCGACCAGCCTGCGGGCCAGCTCGGGGAATTCGCTGTCATAGCAGATCAGCACACCGATCGGCCCGCAGTCGGTCGGGATCGCATCGATGCTGTCGCCGCCCTTGATGTTCCACCAATAGGCCTCGTTCGGGGTCGGGTGGATCTTCTCCTGCGAATGGATCGATCCGTCGCGCAAGCAGACATAAGCGACGTTATGAATGTCGCCGTCTTCCATCCGGGTGGGGTGCGATCCGCCGATGATGTTGATGTTGTAGGAGAGCGCCAGTTCGGACAGGCGCTTGCGGATCTTGGGCGTGTAGCGGCTGAGGCATTCGATCGATTCAAGCGCGCTCAATTGCTTGTCTTCGGCTGACAAGAGCATCAGCGTGAACATCTCGGGAAAGACGATGAAGTCGCTTTCGTAATCCGCCGCGACATCGACGAAATATTCGACCGAGCGCATGAATTCCTCGAAGTCGGCCACCGCGCGGGCCTGCAACTGGCAGGTCGCGATGCGGACGCTTTCGACGTCGCGCGGCAGGCGGTGCTTGGGCGGCGCGTCGATATCGACATAAGGGTTGCGCCAGATCATCTTGACCGCGTTGGCCTTCGACTGCTTGTCCTCTGGCAGGTAGCGCGGAAGGATACCGTGCGGCTCGAACCCGTTGGCGAGCTGGAAACGCAGTACCGGATCGTGGATCTTGCCCGCGATCACCTTGTCGAGATAATCCTCGGCGCTCTCTGCACGGTTGGTCTTGCGACGCATGGCTTTTGCCAGTCCCGGCATCCGGCCACCGAATACGATCCCCTTGAGATCAAGCCTCTCGGCGAGCGCGCGGCGCTCTTCGTAGAGCCGGCGCCCGATCCGGGTTCCGCGCACTCCGGGATCGACGCACATCTCATATCCGTAGAGCCAGTCCCCGGTCGGGTCGTGGCGCGATCCGAAGCCGTTGCCGGTCACCTCGTCCCAGGTGTGGTTGGAAAGCGCGACATGCTCGTCGAGCCGCATCGTCGCGCAATAGCCAACCAGAGTGCCATCGAGCTTGGCGATGAAGCAGCCATCGGGGTAATTGTTGATCTGTCCGCGGATCTCCCCCTGCGTGTAGGCGGGCAGATCGGCATAGGCGCGGCGCACCAGGTCGCCGATCGCGCGAACATCGGCAAGCTTTGCCTGGCGCACTTCCAGCCGGGCCTTGCGGCGTGTGTCGGTCATCGTCCAGTTTTCCCCGCAAACAAGCGAAGGGCGGCCCTCCCACCGGGAAAGCCGCCCTCGAATTACATCATCGAATGGTGCCGCTGCCGGTCAAGTCAGCTCCAGTCCTGCATTTCCTTTTCGAGGTTCTGGACGATCGCCTCGAAGAATTGCTCGGTCGTCAGCCAGTTCTGCCCCGGACCGATCAGAAGCGCGAGGTCCTTCGTCATCTGGCCGTTTTCGACCGTCTCGATGCAGACCCGCTCGAGCGTTTCGGCAAACCGGATCACGTCGGGCGTATTGTCGAACTTGCCGCGATACATCAGCCCGCGGGTCCACGCGAAGATGCTGGCGATCGGATTGGTCGAGGTCGCCTTGCCTTCCTGGTGCTGGCGATAGTGGCGGGTCACCGTGCCGTGAGCGGCTTCGGCTTCGACGGTCTTGCCGTCCGGCGTCATCAGCACGGAGGTCATGAGGCCGAGCGATCCGAACCCTTGCGCGACCGTGTCCGACTGGACGTCGCCGTCATAGTTCTTGCAGGCCCAAACGAACTTGCCCGACCACTTGAGCGCGGAGGCGACCATGTCGTCGATCAGGCGGTGTTCGTAAGTGATCCCGGCTTCTTCGAACTTGTCCTTGAATTCGTTGTCGAAAACTTCCTGGAACAGGTCCTTGAAGCGGCC
>JBFHIF010000093.1:0-5716 GCA_041596595.1 Erythrobacter sp.
CGTTTCAATTTTCTCTCCCGCGATCATGACTGCGCGCAGGAGCGGTTTATTTCAAGGTCAATCCACCCGTCGGCAGCCAAATCGCGAGCGTACGCCCCGCTGCGTCCTCAAGCGAGCGCGGCGAGCGAACGGGGTGCCGGTCAGTCGATCCGGAAATCGAGCAAGGTAAAGCGCGCCGGGCCGGTCGCGAACACCCCGTGACCGAGGCCATGGTTGCCGCCGAAGGTAAAGCCGATCCGGTGGGTGTCGCGCAATGCCATGTCGAAATCGCGAGGCAGATCGTGCGAACTGCGGCCCATCATCGAGGTCCAGGACTGGTCGAGCGAGATCGAGACCGTGTGCGTGCCCGGGCTAAGCGGCTGGTCGCTGGGCGCATACCAGCGGTAATGCGGGGTGCGCGTGGTCCAGCGATCGCCCGCGCGCTGGAAATAGAGCGAGAGCATTCCCGGCGCGGAGGGGTTTTCCTGCTGGTAGAACCGTGTGCCGGGCCGCGCGTCGATGCGATAGCGCACGGTAATCCGGCGCGCCCCTTCGAGCGAACCGGCAGGCGTCGTCACATAATGGACATGGCCCTGCGCTGCGGTCGGATAGGGAAAATCGAAGGCCGGGCCGTCGCGCGTCTCGAACATGGCTAGCGGCATGCCGAGCGAATAGTTGCGACCCTTGATGATCGGACCGATCGACCATTCCTGCGCCGAGGGACCCCCCGCGAGCGCAACAGGCGCGATGGTGGCAATCGAGGCGGTGATGAGAGCGGCGGCGGCAAAGAGGCGTTTGATCATCGCGCCGGTCTAGCCGGGCCCCGATGGCTGTTTTGTGAATTCACACTTTCGCCGCGGTTCAGGTTTGGGCCTCCGCTGCCCGGCGCGACCCGCGCGCCGCTGCGGGTTCGGCCCCGCAGGGAGGCTTGAACCTGTCCATGCTTATGCTCGGGGAAAATGATTGGTGCGGTCGAGAAGACTCGAACTTCCACGGGCGTTAGCCCACAACGACCTCAACGTTGCGCGTCTACCAGTTCCGCCACGACCGCACCCGGTTTTCGGACGGCGGGAAACCCGCTGCCCGTGGTAGGAGCGCGCCCGTAGCAAGGGGTTTGGCGGCGCGCAAGGGATTTGACGCGGCTTTTGTGCTGACGCGCAGAGAGCCGTGCGATCAGTTGGGCGACCAGCCGATTTCGGCGACCCGAGCAGCGGGCGGAATATCGGCAATCGCCTCGGTAATGTTGAGGCTTTCGCCCGGCGCAAGTTCGCGCTTGGCGGGGACGATCATCCAGGTTCCGACCTGGCGATCACGCTCGTCGCGGAACACCACGATCAGCCCCGGCACCCTGACCACGTCCTGCCCGGCATTGGTTACGCTGCCGCGCACGCGGAAGATCTCCTCTCCGCTCTCGAGCGTCTCGGTGCGCTGCTGCGCATCGGGGAAATCGAGCACGAGGTCGGGCTGACCGATCCCGAAGACCGGCTGCTTGAACGGGACCCATCCGGGCAGACCGAAATAATTGACCGCCGCGACCGTGCCTAGCGCCAACACCGCGAATACCGCGGCGGCGATGGTCCACATCTTGAGCGGATTGCGCCGACGCTTGAACGGCGGGACGTAATCGAACTGCGAGACATCTTCCGACGAATCGTAATCGTCAAACGGCTCGCCGTGTCCGACCTCGTTCGCAAGCGGATCGGCGGTCTCGTCAAAGCCCCCGGCAAGCGGCGGATCGCCCGGCACGTCCTGGCTCGGTGCAGGCGGGCTCGGCGCGGGTTCGTTCTGCGGAGCCGGACTCGGGGCAGGTTCGCGCGGTGGCGGCGAGGCCTTCGCCTCGGTCTGGCTCTGCGCGCGACCTTGCCGCAGCGCCCGTGCCGCGAGCGCGCGCGAAGCGGCCTTCGCGGCCTCGTCATCGGGTTCGCCGGCTGCCCTGCTGGCATCCTCGCTGCGCCAGTGGTCGATTGACGGGCCGTCGCCCGCGCTTTCGTTCGATACCGGAGCGGGTGCCGGAGCGGGTGAAGGAGCCGAAACGGGAGGGGGTGTCGGTGCCGGTGATGGCGCCACGGCACGGTCAGGCGCACGCTGCGGGCGCTGTTCGAGCGCCGGCGGGTCCTGGAACCAGCTATGCTTGCACTTGGCGCAGCGAACCGTTCGCCCATCGGTGCCGATCGCCTTGTCGGGCACAACATAGCGCGTCGAGCATGCAGGGCAGGAGATGATCATCGCCCTTCCGCTGTTACTCTCCCCTCTGCGCGGCACAAGGTCGCGAGGCGAGGTGCGCCCCAAATCGAGGGTTTTTTCCACATTGCTGGTGTCAAACAACGGTTTTGGCGATGTGGCGCTTTCCCGCCACCGCCCTCGCTGATAAGGGCGCGACATGGACGAACGCGCGGGCGAAATCGTAAAATTCGACAATGTCGGCCTGCGCTACGGCACGGATCAGGAAGTGCTGAGCGATCTCAGCTTTACGCTTTTTCCCGGTCGGTTCTACTTTCTCACCGGAGCGAGCGGCGCGGGCAAGACCAGCCTGCTGAAACTGCTCTATCTCGCGCAGCGCCCCTCGCGCGGAGCGATCCGGATGTTTGGCAAGGACATGATCACCCTGCCGCGTCGTCGGCTTCCCGATTTTCGCCGCAGGCTCGGGGTGGTGTTTCAGGACTTCCGCCTGATCGATCACCTCAGCGCATTCGACAATGTCGCGCTGCCGCTGCGTCTGTCGGGCACCGATGAGGCCAAGGTGCTCAAGTCGGTCTCGGACCTGCTGGCGTGGGTCGGGCTCACGCATCGCGCCCATGCCTTGCCGAGCACCATGTCGGGCGGCGAACAGCAGCGTGTCGCGATCGCCAGGGCGGTCATCGCGCGCCCGCGTATGCTGATCGCCGACGAGCCGACCGGCAACGTCGATCCCGAAATGGCTCTGAAGCTGCTGCGTCTGTTCGAAGCTCTCAACAACCGCGTGGGAACCACGGTTGTGGTCGCGACCCACGATGTCCATCTGATCAGGAAAGTGCCCGATTCTCTCATCATGCGCCTTCACGACGGACGCCTGTCGGACCCGACCGGCGCGCTGCGTTTTCCCCCGCGACCCGATAACGGGCGGGCAGGCCTCGCATGAGCGCGCCGCCGCTGCCCAAACAGGATGCCGCCGAGGGCGCGCCGCGTCACCGCGAACTGCCCCGAATGCGGCGCGGCCATGCTGCGCGCCTGCTGCCGCCGACGCGGCTGGGCGGCCCGATCCCGTGGGTGATCGCGATCCTCATCGCGCTGGTGGTGATCGCCGCGGCAGGAGGGCTTGCCTTGCGTAACCTCGCCGATAATGCCCGCGCCGACCTTTCGGGTGCGCTGACCGTGCAGATCCTCGAAGCCGAGCCCGAGCGCCGCGCCGAACTCGCCGAGATCGCCGCGCGCATCATCGCCGCGCAGGACAACGTCAAATCGGTGCGGATCGTGCCCGACGCGGAGATCGACGCGCTGCTCGAACCGTGGCTGGGAGCCGCTGCCGAAAGCGAGGACCTGCCCGTGCCCGCCCTGATCGATATCGAACTCGCGGGACCCGCCAGCCCGCAGGCGATCGCGCGGCTGGAGAGCGCGGTGCGCGCCGACGTTCCCAGCGCACGGGTGGATGCCCAGTCCGAATGGCTCCGTCCGGTTTACGACGCCTTGGCCGCGCTCCAATATCTCGCGCTTGCGCTGATCGCGCTGGTCGGGTTTGCGACGGCGGCGGCGGTGTGGCTGGCGGCCCGTAGCGCCTTTTCCAGCCACCGCGGCACGGTCGAGATCGTTCACCTGCTGGGCGGGACCGATGCGCAGGTGACGCGCATCTTCCTCCGGTCGGTGGTGCGCGATGCCGCGATCGGTGCCTTTATCGGCCTGGGTCTCGGGATTGCCGCGGTGTGGGTGCTCGGCCGCCAGTTTGCCGGGCTCGATAGCGGCATGGTCTCGGGTGGCGGGCTCGGCTGGCAGGACTGGGCCGCGATCACCGCGATCCCGGTCGGCGGCGTGCTGCTCGCCTATGCGACCGGGCGGCTGACCATCATGCGCGCGCTGAGGGCGATGCTATGAGAGCGCGCCGGATCGGATTTGGGGCCGCGGTGCGGCGGCTCTTCGCTCTGGGTTTCCTTGTCTGGGGGCTGGGCTTCCTGTGGTTCGTCTATGCCATGCCGCAGCCGCTCGAGGGCGTGACCACCGATGCGATCGTGGTCCCGACCGGGGGCGAGGGGCGGATTGCCCAGGGGCTCGCCGCGCTCGATTCCGGGCTGGCGAAGAAGATGCTCGTCACCGGGGTCGACCGCGAGGTGAAGCCGCGCGAATTCGCGGCCCAGTTCGGGGTGAGCCAGGAACAGCTCGATTGCTGCATCACTTTGGGCTTTGCCGCGGTCGATACCCGCAGCAACGCGGCCGAGACCGCGCAATGGGTGCGCGACAACGAGGTGCGCTCGCTCAGGCTGGTGACCACCGACTGGCACATGCGACGCGCCGCGAGCGAGCTTTCGCGCGCGCTCCCCGCCGATGTTGAAATGGTGCGCGACGCGGTCCCGTCACGGCTGTATATCCCGGGTCTGTTCCTCGAATATCACAAGCTGATCGCCAGCTTCGCCGCAGGCCTGGCAGGATATTGAGGGGGGAACCGGGCGAGTGTCGGTGATACGCAACATCCTTTATTACCCGATGTTCTACGGGATTTCCGCCTTCCTCGTGGCCGGTTCCGCGATCGCCGCGCTGATCGGGCCAGTCGCGCTGCGGCGGCTCGTGCGGATGTGGACTGCGTGGCACCGCTGGTGCGTGGTCAACCTGCTCGGCATCCGCATTTCGGTTGAAGGCACTTTGCCCGATGGCCCGGTGCTCATCGCGGTCAAGCACGAGAGCTTTTTCGAGGCGATCGACATGCCGCGCCTGCTCCGCTTTCCCAGCGTGTTTGCCAAGAGGGAATTGTTCTCGATTCCCGTGTGGGGATATTCGGCGCGAATCTACGGACTGATCCCGGTGGCGCGCGACGGGGGCGCAAGGGCGCTCAGGCGGATGATCGGCGATGCGCGCGAAAAGGTCGCCGAGGGGCGCCCGCTGGTGATCTTCCCCGAGGGCACGCGGGTTCCGCATGGCGAGGAGCCGAGATTGCAGGCGGGCTTCGCGGGCACTTACAAGCTGCTCGGCCTTCCGGTGGTCCCGATCGCGGTGAATAGCGGGCCGCTCTACCACCGCCTGATCAAGCGTTCGGGCACCGTCACCTACAAGGTGGGCGAAACCATCCCGGCGGGATTGCCGCGCGGCGAGGTCGAGGCGCGCGTGCACGCGGCAATCAACGCGCTCAACTAGATCACGCGCAGAACCCGGCCTGCCGCAAGATCAGGTGCCGTGGTCCTCGCGACCGAAATCGGGTCGGTCGTCGTCCTGGCCCTGTTCGATCACCGCACGGCGGATTGCGCGGGTGCGGCTGAATAGGTCGAACAGCGTCTCGCCGTCTCCCGACCGGATCGCGCGTTGCAGCGCGGTCAGGTCCTCGGTGAAGCGGCCGAGCATTTCGAGCACCGCCTCGCGATTGGAGAGAAACACGTCGCGCCACATGACCGGGTCCGAAGCGGCGATGCGGGTGAAATCGCGAAAGCCCCCGGCGGAAAACTTGATCACTTCGCTGTCGGTGACCTCTTCGAGGTCACTTGCCGTGCCGACGATGGTGTAGGCGATGAGATGCGGGATGTGGCTGGTGACCGCGAGCACCAGATCGTGATGCCCGGCA
>JBFHIF010000094.1:0-5701 GCA_041596595.1 Erythrobacter sp.
GAGGGTTTGAGAACGTTCTTTTCGGGTTCAAAGCTCACAAGCGAAAGTAATTGCGTCTGCTCTGGTGCCATCAGCAAGTCGATAGTAGTTTGGGCGACTGCCGATAGGACCGAAACCAGCCCTTCGATAAAGACGCTCGGCCGGATTGTCGCGTCGCATTTCTAAGAAAATCCGCCGGGTTCCGCGCGCTCTGGCGGCTTCTATCATGTGCCCGATCAATGTCTTGCCCAATCCCGCCCCCCTGTTTTCCGGAGCGACCGCGATGAGCAGCAATTCCTCTTCGTCCGCGGCGTGGCGGTTCATCACGAAGCCTGCGGGCCGGATGGGGGAGGCCGGATCGATCACCTCGCCGTGCGAGCCGATTACTATTGCATGAGTGTGCGGCAATGCCACCGCATCGGCGACCTGATTGCGGTTCCACGCCTCGCCGAACGTCGGGTCAAAAGCCTTTTCCATCACCACCATGATCTGATCGACCACCGAGGGGGCGGGCAAAGGACTGGATTCTGGCGAAGGCGATGGGGTCATGATGGTTCGCGTCCGGGCTGTGGAACAGCGTCAGGTTCGCGCCCATATATCGGCGCGGGGTCCTCAACAAGCGCCGAGCCAGGAAGCGTGGCCGCGTGGCGCGCATCGGGGAAGAACTGGCGAATTTCGATTTCGTCGTCCAGCAAACCGGCGAGTTCCGCCGCACGGTTTCCGGCGATCACGCCCTGCGCGCCACGGGCACGCGCGATTTCTGGGGAGAGGGAGGCAAGAGGGGTGATTGGCTCGGCTCCGGGGCCGAAATCCTGAACGAACCATTCGCCGTGCCCGCCATTCATGCAGACCGTGACCGGGCCATTCCGGTCGCGCTGAGCCATGAGCGCGACCAGCGCGAGCGTCGGATAGCCCAGAACCTGCGCGTTCCACGCAACACCAAGCGCGCGGGCGGCAGCAATGCCGATCCGCACGCCGGTGAAGCTGCCCGGTCCAAGCGAGACGAGGATGCGATCGGCTCGACCTTTTTCAGGAAGGCCGGCAATCATCGGCACGAGGCGTTCTGCATGGCCGCGCCCGAGCTCGCGGTGGTCGTGAGCAAGCAGCGCCCCGTTCTCGAACAAAGCGATCGAGCAGGCTTCGGTTGCGGTTTCGATGGCGAGCACACGCATAAGCGCGCCCCTGCCTCAGCAGGCCCAATCCCGCAAGTCAGACGATGCGGTTGAAGGTGTCGAACTCAGGACGTGGACTGCGTCCAAAAATGCTGTCGGTATCGCCATAGCCGATCGAACAGATGAAATTGACCCGGTGCCGTGGTTCGTCGGCGAAAAACGCGGCCTCGACCTTTTTGGCGTCAAAGCCCGACATGGGTCCGCAATCGAGCCCCAGAGCGCGCGCTGCGAGCATCAGATAGGCACCCTGAAGCGAGGAATTGCGAAACGCGCCCTCTTCGCGGCCCTTCTCGTCGCCTTCGAACCAGCTTTTCGCGTCGGTGTGCGGGAACAGCCAGGGCAGTTCCTCGTGAAAGTCGATATCGTAGCCGATCACGGCCGTGACCGGGGCCGACAGGATCTTGTCGCGATTGCCTTCCGATGCGCATTCGGCGAGCTTTTTCTTCTCAACCTCGGATTTGACCCAGACGATCCGCGCGGGCTGCATATTCGCCGAGGTGGGAGCCATCTTCAGAAGGTCCCAGATTGCGCGCAGCTGGTCGTCCGAGACGTCCTTGTCGAGCCAGCCATTGTAGCTGCGCGCCTCGTTGAACAATTGCGCCAGGGCGTCGTCCGAAAGGACGTGATCGTGAAATTGCTTTGTCATGGTTTTCCTCGGGTCGGCGAGATGAAACGTATCAGGCGGCTCTGACTTCAACCACTTCGGGCACGTAATGTTTCAAGAGGCTCTCGATCCCCTGTTTCAGGGTCATCGTGCTCGACGGGCATCCCGAACACGCACCCTGGAGCGAGAGGTAGACCACGCCGTCGGAAAAACCGCGATAGGCGATGTCGCCGCCATCGCCCGCCACAGCAGGGCGGACCCGGGTTTCGAGCAATTCCTGGATCGCCGCGATCGTCTCGGCGTCCTCTTCCTTGTCCTCGACGGCCATGGCTTCGTCTTCGGGGGGCACGGAAATACCATCGGCGCTACCGCCAATGAAAAGCGGCGCTTCGGAGACGAAGTGATCGAGCAGGATCGAGACCACCTGCGGTTTCAGCGCCGACCAGTCAGACCCTGGCGCGGCTGTGACCGAAACGAAATCGCTGCCGAAGAACACGTTGACCACTTCGCCGGTGTCGAAGATCGCCTGCGCCAGCGGGCTTGCCTCGGCGGCTTCGGGCGACGCGAATTCGCGGGTGCCTGAAGGCATGACGGTGCGGCCGGGAAGGAATTTCAGGCTCGCCGGGTTGGGCGTGGTTTCGGTCTCTATGAACATGCCGCCTAGATAGGGATGGCTGCTGCGCGCGGCAAGGCGAGCGCGTGGCGCCAATTTCCGATCATTCACTATCCCTTCAGGGCTTTGCCGATTATAGCTGTCGCCATGCCATTGTTTACTCGCGCCCTGAGCGCCCTTGCCCTGATCGCCGCGCCGCTTGCGCTCGCCAATCCGTCCATCGCGCAGGACAATGCAGCCGCGCCGGTTCCGCAGATTCCTGCACCTTCCGCTCTGCAGACTGATGGCGAGGTGCCGTGGCTCTATCGTGGAAGCGATGTTCCGGTCGATGAACAGTGGCTGTTTGGCGAAATGGATAACGGCCTGCGCTACGCGGTGCGCCGCAATGGGGTTCCTCCGCGCCAGGTCTCGATCAGGGTTCGCGTGGATGCGGGATCGCTGCACGAACGCGATCACGAACAGGGTTATGCCCACCTGCTCGAGCACTTGCTGTTTCGCGAGAGCAAGTATCTCGGTCAGGCCGAGGCGATCGCGGCATGGCAGCGCCTGGGTGCGACATTTGGCAGCGATGCCAATGCCGAGACCAGCCCCACCCAGACGGTCTACAAGCTCGACATTCCCGATATCGACCGGGCCAAGCTTTCCGAAAGCTTCAAGCTGCTTTCGGGGATGATCCGCGAACCGGTCTTGAGCGAAGCCAATGTCGCAGCCGAAAGGCCGATTGTTCTGGCCGAAAAGCGCGAGCGCGGCGGAGCGGCGCAGCGGATTGCCGAACTCACGCGCACCACCTTCTTTGCAGGCCAGCGGCTGTCGACCCGCAGTCCGATTGGCACGGCCGAAACTCTCGAGGGTGCAACCGGCCCGTTGATCCAGGATTTTTACAATCGCTGGTATCGGCCTGAAAACACGGTGATCGTGGTGGCGGGCGATGCCGATCCGCGTCTTCTCGCCGGTCTTGTCGAACAGTGGTTCGGAAGCTGGCAGGGCAAGGGTGAGGCCGGGGTCGCACCCGATTTCGGTGACCCCAAGGCACCAGAAGGCACGGTCCGCGCCGCAGGCAGCGGCTGGCCGATTGGCGAACTTGATGTCGGGGTCGAGCCCGATCTGCCGCGCAATCTTACCTATGCGGTGATGCGCCCGTGGCGAAAGGTCGATGACACGATCGTCTATAACGAAGGCCTGATGCTCGACGCTGTGGCGCAATCGATCATCAACCGGCGGCTCGAAGAGCGCGCACGCGGAGGCGGATCATTCCTCTACGCGCAGGTTTCGCAGGACGACATTTCGCGTTCGGCCGACGCCACTTTCGTCACATTCGCGCCGCTCACTGACGACTGGCGCGCGGCGTTAACCGACGTGCGAAGCGTGATCCAGGACGCGATCGCCAACCCTCCAACACAGGAGGAGATCGACCGCGAGGTGGCTGAATTCGACGTCGTGTTCGTCAACCAGGTCGAACAGGCTTCCGTCGAGGCCGGATCACAGCTCGCCGACACGCTGGTGGGCGCGGTCGATATTCGCGAAACGGTTGCCTCGTCCCAGACCGTGCTCGACGTCTTCCGCAACATGAAGCATCGCTTCACCCCCGACGAGGTTCTCGCCCGCACGCGCAAGCTGTTCGAAGGCGAGGTCGTGCGCTCGGTCTATGTCACTCCGAAAGCGGGCGAGGCCGATCCGGCGGCTCTGCGGCTCGCGCTGGCTCGGAAAATCGAGGTCGATGGCACGGCACGGCTGGCCGCCAAGACTATCTCCTTCGACGAACTGCCTCCGGTGGGCCAGCCGGGCGAAGTCGTGAGCGCGAGCAAGATCGGGGTGCTCGATATCGAGCAGGTCGATTTCTCCAACGGCGTGCGCGCGCTGCTGTGGGCCAACGATGCCGAACCGGGCCGGGTGACGGTGCGGGTGCGGTTCGGTGCGGGCTACCGCGCCTTCGATGAAACCAACGCTGTCTATGCCCCGATTGGCAAGATAGCGCTGGTCGGATCGGGGCTGGGTGAACTGGGGCAGAGCGAGATCGATCGGCTCGCCACCGGACGCAAGCTGGGATTCGATTTCTCGATCGAGGACGCCGTTTTCACCTTCACCGCCCAGACGCGGTCGTCCGATGTGGCGGACCAGCTCTACCTGTTCGCGGCAAAGCTCGGGATGCCACGCTGGGATTCCGATCCCGTGATCCGCGCCAAGGCGGCGGCTGAACTCGCCTACAATACCTATGCCACCAGTCCCGGCGGTGTGCTCAATCGCGATCTCGAATATCTTGTCACCGATCGTGATCCGCGCTTTGCCACTCCGGGGCCGCAGGCGCTCGAGGGGGTTACGCCCGAAGGCTTCCGCCAGGTGTGGGAGCCCTTGCTCAAGCAGGGTCCGGTCGAAGTGCTGGTGTTCGGCGAATTCGATCGCGATGCGATCGTAGAGAAGCTGCGCACCACATTTGGCGCCTTGCCGCCCGCCCAACCTATTGCCCCCGAAGTGGCGGCGCGGGTCCCGTCGTTTCCGCAGGTCTCCGCGGAACCGGCGGTTCTCACCCATCGCGGCGATGCCAACCAGGCGGCCGCGGTGATCGCCTGGCGTAGCGGCGGCGGAATGGCCGGTATCCGCGAATCCCGTCGGCTCGAGATCCTTACGCAATTGTTCAACAACCGCCTCCTCGAAGCTCTGAGGGAAAAAGCGGGCGCGAGCTATTCGCCGCAGGTATTCTCGGACTGGCCGACCGATATCGAGCAGGGTGGCACGATCACCGCCATGGCTCAGCTCGAGCCCGAATTCGTGCCCGTATTCTTTGCCGAAGCGGAGCGGATCGCGAAGGATCTGGCGACCAATCCGCCCACTGCCGACGAGCTTGCGCGGGTCACCGAACCACTGGCGCAGTTGATCCGCAGGGCATCCACCGGCAACCAGTTCTGGCTGTTCAATCTCGAAGGGGCCACCACCGATCCGCAGCGGATCAGCCTTCTGCGTTCGCTGCTGTCCGACTATTCGCAAACCACCCCCGAGGTGATGCAGTTTCTTGCCGAACGTTATTTCGTCGAGCGTCAGCCACTCAAGCTCGCGGTGATCCCCGAAGGCCAGGACCTCGCGACCACGCAGCCCGACCAGTTGCGTTCCAGCCGCACTGGTCCCACGGAGGCGCTGCCGCAGCCCGAACTCGTCGGGCGCTGACCTTCGGCGCAGCCGGCACCATTTGGGAAATAAAGTTGCCCTGACGGGCATTCGCGCTTTACACTTCGTGTGCAGACAATATAGCGGCGCACCCTTTCCCATGGTGCCGAATGCCGCGCCGCACACTTGAACCGACAGAAGACAATCAAAGATCATGGCCGACACATGGACCCC
>JBFHIF010000095.1:0-5678 GCA_041596595.1 Erythrobacter sp.
ATCACGACCGCCCCGCTGGCCCCGACGATAGACAGAACATCCGAGGCGAAGAGGACAAGCGCACGAATTCTGAGCAGCCCGCCGATCGCGAGCATCGACCCAAGCGAGGCCCATTGGATCGCGATAACGCGAGCAGCCAAGCCACTTTCGATCCCGGTATATGGCGCTGCAATCTGGGACGAAAGCAATTGCAGGAGCGCAAGCCCGATGATCGCGAGCGATGACGCCGCGGCGAGGTAGGAGACCCCATCGCCTACCTCCCGCGACCCGGCGCGATCATCGCCGATCATCTGATTAGCTCGCAACACTAGACCTCTCTTCCTCGCGAAGACTAATTGCCGGCAGAGAGGCGGCTGGCCTGTTCGGCCTCGAGCTTCATCTTGCGGCCTTTGTCGATCTTCGACTGGGCCTTGTCGATCGCCGACTGAGCCGCTTCCTGTCGTTCCTGGGCTTTCTTCAGGTCTGACGCGCCTTCATCGGTGCGCTTTTCGAACTTGGCCCAGTTGGCCGCCGCCTTTTCCACGTCCCTCGCCCATGAAAGCGCATCCTGCGGATCGGTGAAATACTGGCGCTGGGTCAGGTTTTCGAACTGGGCTCGCGCATTCGCGGCCCGCTCGAGCGAAGTGTTTCGCAGGTTCTGCGCGTTGACCAGGGCGGCGCTGTGCTTGACGAGGTCGCGCTTCGCCGACTCGATTTCGGCCAGGCCCTCGGCTTCGAGCTTGTTCCCCTTGTCCCAGTCCTTCTGGTATTTCGCCGTAACGACGATCTCGGATCTGGCCCTGCTGTCTTGAGCGGCCGCAACCTGCGCGATGCTCAAGGAGGACAGCGCGATGGCGCCGGCAAGAAAATAGCGATGCATGAAGATTTCTCCGGTGGTTCTTTTGCCATTATGCACCCGTTTGCACGTTTATGAAAACGCGATTGTCAGGATGATTGATTCGGATTATCCGAATTAAATGGATATCGCGACCTTTCAGACCTTCCTCGCTGCCGCGGATACGGGCAGCTTTGCCGCCGCAGCGCAGCGTGTGAATGCGAGTCCGTCCAGCGTGACTGACAGGATCAAGCAGCTCGAATTCAGACTGGGCACGCGGCTGTTCGTGCGTGATCGGCGCGGTTGCCGGCTGACCCCGGCGGGTGCGAAGTTCGTGGCTCCGGCGCTGCGGGCTGTGCGGGCGTGGCAGGCGGCGCAACACGAGGTTGCCCTGCCCGAACGGTTCGCGCATTCGCTTTCGGTGGGCGGGCAGTATTTCCTGTGGGACCTGCTCCTGCTCGACTGGCTTTTCACTCTGCGCGAAAAGATGCCCGATCTTGCCCTCACAACCACGGCGGGCGCCTGGGCGAGGCTCAACCGCGACCTTGCCGAAGGCGTGCTCGACATGATCGTGGTGCACGATCCGCTGTTTCGCACGGATATCGGGGCTGAACCTCTGTTTGCCGATGAACTGGTCCTCGTGACCGGAGGCAACCCTGCGAAGTGGCGCGAGAATTTCGTGCGGATCGAGTGGGGGCAATCGCTCGGACTGGAGATCGCTTCGCGGCTCGACATCGCTCCGCAGGCGGGCCTTGTTCTCGATCTGGGGGCGCGTTCGGCGGCCTGGCTCGAACGGCGCGGAATGGCCGGGTATCTCCCTGGCCGGGTGGCGATGCCCCTGGTTGAAACGGGCCAGTTGCGCGTCGTGGACGAGGCCCCGCGGTTCGATTTTCCGGCCTATGTGTGCTGGCGGCGCGATAGTGACATCGAAATCGTGGCGGACGTTATCGCTACCCTGCGCGAAGCGGTCGCGGCGTTGTGATGGTGGGGTTTGATCGCCCGGCTAAAAGCGCTTGATTGCAACACGAGAGCCCTAGCCCTCGGCCAGCGCTTCTTCGATCTGGTCGAGCCGTTCCTTGCCGAAGAACATTTCGTATTTATCCTCGCTGGCGCCCTTCGATCCGACGAACATGGTCGGAATGCCGAAAGCGCCGCGCTCGACCGCCCGCGCGGTGTTGGCGATGAGCCCCTGCTTGACTTCGTCGCTCTGCGCCCGCGCGGCCAGATCGGCAGCATCGAAACCGGCATCGCCGACCGCGCGCATCACGGTTTCGCTATCGGTGACGTCGATGTTCTCTTCCCATACAGCGGGAAGCATCGCTTCGACGAACTGCACCCCGCGCCCGTCCTGGTCTGCCGCATAGAGCATTCGTTGCAAGGTGATCGAGTTGAACGGAAACTTGGGGTGAAGCCGATAGTTGGTCAGCCTGTGGCGCTCGATGAAACGGCGCATCTCAACCATCGCATATTCGACCTTGCCCTTGACCTCGGCGTCGCGGATCATCGGCGGCGCGTTACCGGTGAGGCGGTGCATCCCGCCCAGAAACGCCGGTATGACGTCGATTTCGGCCCCGTATTCGCGCACCAGATCGCGCAGCGGCCACCACACCATGTAGGCGTTTGGGCTGACGAAATCGAAGACCAGTTCGACGCGGTTTGCCATGCGTGCTCTCCCGAAGGAAAAGCGGTTCGCATATCGCCACGCGGCTTACAAGCCGGCCCGCCTCGCGATCAATGCGGTGCAAGGCCCAGTTCGAGCCCGGTGCGATCCTCGAGCGCGAAGCGATCGAACAGGTCGGCGCTCGCCTGGTTGAGCCCGAGAACGCGCGTGTGACGCCCGTTGCGGCGCATCCGGTCGACCACCTTCTCGAGTGCGCCGATCGCCGAAATGTCCCAGAAATGCGCGCGGGTGACGTCGATCACCACATTCTTGGCCGCGTCGTCAAACTGGCTTTCCGGGCCGAGTTCGGAAATGAACTTGTCGACGCTGGCGAAGAATATCTCGCCGGTCACGATATAGACCGCCGAATGCGGCCTGCGGACCCGTTCGACCGTGAACATCCGCCGCACCTTGCCCGCGAAGAAGATCCCCGACAGCAGCACGCCGACCAGCACGCCAAGCGCCAAGTCGTGGGTCCATACGACCACCACCACGGTCGCGATCATCACCACTGAACTCGTGGGAGGATGGCGGCGAAGGTTGGGGATCGAGTTCCAGCTGAACGTCCCGATGCTGACCATGATCATCACCGCTACGAGAGCGGGCATCGGCACCTGCCCCACATAGGGCCCAAGGACCGTGAGGAGGAACAGCAGGAATGCACCCGCGGTAAAGGTGGAAAGGCGCCCGCGCCCTCCGCTCGCAACGTTGATCACCGACTGGCCGATCATCGCGCAGCCGCCCATCCCGCCAAAGAACGCAGCGGCAACGTTGGCCACGCCCTGTCCGGCGCTTTCGCGGCGCTTGTCGCTTTCGGTATGGGTCATGTCGTCGACGATCTGCGCAGTGAGAAGGCTTTCGAGCAGACCGACCGCCGCCATCGTCAGCGAATAGGGAGCGATGATCTGCAGGGTTTCCCACGTCAGCGGAACGTCAGGGAGAGCGAAGAACGGCAGGCCGTCGGGAAGTTCGCCCTCGCCCGCGACATTGTTGACCGGCAGGCCCCAGTAAACCGCAGCGGCGGTGAGGAGCACGATCGCGACGAGCGGGCTCGGCACGGCCTTGGTAATGCGCGGGAAGCCATAGATGATCGCGAGACCGACGGCGACCATGACATAGGTTTCGATACCGACCCCGGTAAGTTGCGGGATCTGCGCCATGAAGATCAGGATCGCGAGCGCATTGACGAAGCCGGTAATGACCGAGCGGCTGACGAACTGCATCAGAAGGTCGAGCCGCAGCAAGGCCGCAATGCCCTGGAATATCCCCATCAGGATCGTTGCGGCGAAGAGGTATTCGACCCCGTGTTCGCGCACCAGTGGGATAACCACGACCGCGACCGCGGCAGTCGCGGCCGAGATCATGCCGGGGCGCCCTCCGGTAAAGGCGATCACCATCGCGATCACTACCGAGGCGTAGAGCCCCACGCTCGGATCGACGCCTGCAATCAGCGCAAAGCCGATCGCTTCGGGAATGAGAGCGAGAGCAACGACGATCCCGGCAAGGATATCGGCGCGCGGCTGCGCGAGCCAATCCCTATGAAAGGTCGCCGCGAAGGAGCGGTCCTGCATCATGATGAATTTCCGTGGCTGTTCGTCCCACCGGACGAGGCTGGGCGAGGCGGTCAAGCCTCGGCGAAAGCGATCGCCGCGCGGCCTAGACGCTTATGCTGCATCGCACAACAGCCTCAGCCGGATATTTTCTTGGAGAAACGCGTTTCGCGATCATGGAAGACTATCTGTTTCCTTCGACCCTGGAATGGCTCGACGTCGCGATCAGGATGGGCGCGGCCACTCTGCTGCCACTGGCCATCGGGCTGGAGCGGTTTCTACACGAAAAGCCAATCGATTTCAGGCCGTTCGTGCTGATTTCTGTCGGCGCCTGCGGCCTCCTGCTCGCTTCGATCGAATTGCTTCACGAGAACACCGACCCGCAAGGCCAGATGGACCCCACGCGGGTGATCGAAGGCGTGATCACCGGCATCGGCTTTCTGGGAGCCGGAGCGATGTTCCGGCGCGGCAATTTCGTTCAAGGCGCGGGTTCGGCCTCGGCGATCTGGTGTGCGGGCGCGATCGGGCTGATCTGCGGCACCGGCGATATCTGGCTCGCGGCCATCGTCACGGTGATCATCCTGCTGCTGCTAATCGTCAGCCGGCCTTATACCGAAAAATGGGATCCCGAACCGGGCCGGGACGAGCACCCCGAAGATTAGCCGTTAATCCCTGCGGCGCTCAGCGCACGATCGAGGTCTTCCTTGATATCCTCGATATCCTCGAGCCCGACATTGATCCGCAGCAACCCTTCGGTCACCCCCATGTCGGCGCGGGCTTGATCACCCATGTTCGCGTGGGTGGTGGAGGCGGGATGACACATCAGGGTGCGCGCATCGCCGATATTGTTCGAGATATCGATCAGTTCCATCGCGTCGAGAATGGCGAATGCGCGCTCGCGAGTGCCGACATCGAACGCGAAGATCGGGCCGGTGGCCTCCATCTGTTCGAGAGCGAGTTCGTGGCGCGGATGGCTCGGCAGGCCGGGATGGCGCATTTCGCCGCCTGACTTGACGATGCGCGGCTCGAGAAACCCGCCCAGCGCGACCGCGCTCTTGCTCTGGTGATGCGCGCGCAGCGACAAGGTCTCCAGTCCCTTGTGAACGACCCAGGCGTTGAAGGGCGAGATATTCGGTCCGGTGTTTCGCTGGAACGGCAGCAGCACTTCGTCGATCCATTGCCGCGATCCGCATACTGCCCCAGCGAGCACCCGGCCCTGGCCGTCCATCAGCTTGGTCGCACTGTAAGCCACGACGTCAGCGCCGAATTCCATCGGACGCTGCAGTGCGGGGGAGGCAAAGGCATTGTCCACCACGGTGGTGATGCCATGCGCCCGCGCAAGGTCGCAGACATACCGCATATTGACCACGTCGAGCGTCGGATTGGCCGGGGTCTCGAAGAAAAACACGCGGGTATTGGGCCGGATCGCCTTCTCCCATTCCTCGTCCACCGCGCTGTCGATCACGCTGGTCTCGATCCCGAAGCGCGGGAGCAGGTGATCGACCAGCCAGCGGCACGAACCGAATGCCGCGCGCGCGGCGACGACGTGATCGCCGGTCGAAAGCTGGCACAGGAGCGCCGCGGTCATCGCCGCCATGCCGCTCGCCTGCGCGCGGCAGGCCTCAGCCCCTTCCATTAGAGCGATGCGTTCCTC
>JBFHIF010000096.1:0-5674 GCA_041596595.1 Erythrobacter sp.
CGCATTCCCGATCCGTTCGAGGCGGGGCACGAGAGCTTCGCCGCGCACAACAACGCGATGCTGCGCGCATTTCTCGACCGCTTCGGGTTCGACTACGAATTCGTCGCCGCGAACGACATGTACAATTCGGGCCGGTTCGACGAGGCGCTGCGCCAGGTGCTGCGCAGGAACCAGGCGATCCTCGACATCATGCTGCCGACCTTGCGCGAGGAGCGGCGCCAGACCTATTCGCCGATCCTCCCGGTTTCTCCGATCAGCGGGCGGGTGCTGCAGGTCCCGGTCGAGGTGGTCGATACCGAGGCGGGCACGATCCGCTTCAACGACGAGGACGGCAGCGAGGTCGAGCAATCGGCGCTCGGCGGGATGGCGAAGTTGCAGTGGAAGGTCGACTGGGCGATGCGCTGGTATGCGCTCGGCGTCGATTACGAGATGTATGGCAAGGACCTGACCGATAGCGGGGTCCAGTCGGGCAAGATCGTCCAGGTGCTCGGCGGTCGCAAGCCCGATGGCCTGATCTACGAGATGTTCCTCGACGAGAAGGGCGAGAAGATTTCGAAATCGAAGGGCAATGGCCTGTCGATCGAGGAATGGCTCGAATATGGCAGCCAGGAAAGCCTCGGCTTCTACATCTTTCCCAATCCCAAGAGCGCAAAGCAGCTCCACGCCGGGGTGATCCCGCGCGCGGTCGACGATTACTGGCAATTCCGCGAACGGCTTGCCGAGCAGGATCTCGCCAAGCAGCTCGGCAATCCGGTGTGGCATCTTTCGCGCGCCAATGGCGGGTTCGAAGGGGCCGAGGCGCCGGGCGCGGGCGATAGTCTTCCCGTCCCGTTCAGCCTGTTGCTCAACCTTGTCGGGGTGCTCGGCGCCGAGGCGACGAGGGATGCGGTGTGGTCCTATCTCGGCAATTACATCGACAATGCCGATCCGGCCGCGCATCCCGAGCTCGATGAACTGGTGGGCAAGGCGATCGCCTACAACCGCGATTTCGTCGCGCCGACGCTGAACAAGCGCGCTCCGAGTGCGAACGAGGCCGAAGCGCTGCGCGCGCTCGACGCGGCGCTGGTCGAAGCGGGTGAGGGTGCGTCTGCCGAAGACCTGCAGACCCAGGTCTACGAGATCGGCAAGCGCGAGGAATTCGGCTTCGAATCGCTGCGCGACTGGTTCAGGGCGCTCTACCAGACGCTGCTCGGCAGCGACCAAGGGCCGCGCATGGGCAGCTTCATCGCGCTCTACGGGGTCGAGCCGACCCGCAAGCTGATCGCCGAGGCGCTGGCTCGGGCGGGCTAACGCCGACGCGCGGCACCCGGCGAAAACACCACTTTCCTACTTCCACACCCGGGTGCGATACCACTTGGTGATGATGTATTTGGTGCCTTTCACCACCGGGGTTCCGGCGTGCATCGTGTTCTTGTTGGGCGATCCGTCGGGCAGCGCGTTGTTCCACACCAGCAGCACGCCGGGCTTGGGTTCGATATTGATGCCGATCTCGGTGAAATGCGTTCCGCCGCCTTCCTCGACCTCGTTGAGATAGGCCATCGCGGTCCAGCTGCGCTGGCCGCCGCGCTTGCGTTCGAGCTGCCAGTATTTCTCGGATGTGTAGAACCAGTCATTGTGCGGCTTGAATTGCTGGCCGGGAAGGTAGCGCTGGCCCTGGATCGCCTCGCCGAAGCGCGGATCGATCCCAAGCAGGTCGTCGATCCGGCGCGAAATGCCGCGCACGAAGCTGTCGAGGGGGTCGAGATCGCCCGAATAGGAGGTGCGAAAGCCGCTTTCATAGCCGAGCTCGTGCAGCGAGGAGGGCCGTGCGACATGGTCGATCATCAGGCACAGCCGCTCGCATTCGGCGGCGGTGAGGAAATCGCCGACCGCATACATGTCGGCAAGCTCGGTCTCGATCCGGTAGACTCCGGGATCGGCATCGAGCCGTTCGCGGACGTTCTTGCCGATCCGCTTGAGACCGGCCTGGTCGGGAATGAAATTGGTGGCAGACATCGCTGCCCTGCTTACCAAGACCGGCGCACGGTGCAATCGGGCACGTCCGATTTAACGAAAAAGCCCCCGTCGGTCGCAACCGGCGGGGGCCTCGTCATTCCGGTCGGCCTCAAGCCTACCAGAAGAAGTCGTGGATCACGTCGACAACTTCGCCGGTGTAGATATTCACCAGCAGGACGTCGTCGTAATAGCGCACCCAGCGATAGGGGCCATAGACCTCGGGGAGGCGATAGCGCCACGGATCGTCGATCCAGTACCGCGAACCGAAGAACAGGTTGTCGAGATAGAACCCGATGCGGAGCCTGCTGTAACGGTGCGAGCGGTAGGGCGAATAATAGCGGCCGAGGCGATACAGGCTGCGATTGGCGTGACGGTAGCGATACCAGTCGTAACGGTTGTTATGCCGCCAGTCGCGATTCCAGTCGCGATAATGCCTGCGGTAGCTGTCGCGATATCCGTCGCGATAGCCGTCAACCCGGGCGCGGCGTTCGATCCGCCGGTGCTGGTCGCGATGGGCATCGCGCTGACGATCACGGCGGTAGTCGTGACGGTCGTCGCGGCGGTAGTCGCGGTGGCGCTCGGCGCGATTGCGTTCGGCATGCCGTTCCGCGCGGCGTTCATCGCGGCGGGCCTCGCGCTGCTGCTCGACGCGCCGCTCTATGTCGCGGTTGCGCCGCTCGATCGCGCGCCGATCTTCGCCGCGGTTGCTGTGGGTCTCGACTGGGCGCACGGTGTCATCGGGTTCGAATTCGGGCGTCGCGAAGTCGCGACCGTAGCGGACACGTTGGCGCTCCTGGGCGGCATGTCGGCGTTGTTGCACTGCGTGGTCACGCTGCTGTGCAGCACGCTGGCGTTGCTGGACCGCGCGTTCACGCTGGACCTGAGCCTGCCGCGCCGGTTGCTGAAGCTGACGCTGCTGCATGGCGCGTTGGCGATCGTCGCGTCGCTCGCGGATCTGGTGATGCTCTCTCTGTGCCTGGGGCTGCTGACGCTGGGCGCGGTGCTCCTGACGGACGCGCTGGCGAGCCTCGCGCCGTTCGGCGCGACGTTCCGCACGTCGGTCCTGACGGTTGTCGGGTTGTTCAAGGCTCGCTCCGGCGGAAACCGCGGCATGAGCTTGTTCGGGGGGTGTGACCACCGCCAACGCAATTGCGACGGCGGACAGCGCACTACCCTTCAGGAAAAGGGTCAGGTTCATTATTGCCTCCAGTGTCGCCGCCCCACCACTAACGGCCAGAAATTAACGCGAGTCCGCGTCGATCCCGATGTTCTATCAAGCCCACTCTGTCGCGAGGCTTAACCGTTCGTTTATGGTTACATTCATCTTCAGCAGGGTTTTTCTTAACGTCTTGACCGTCGGATGCATTGCGCCAAAGGCTCGCGGGGATGGCTGAGACGCTCGACGATATCCGTGCAGACATTGCCGCCCGGCTTGACGAAGCGGTCACTAATCGCCGCTCGGCAATGCATACACCCTGTGTCGTTTCGGGCGATGTCGATGCGCGGATCATGGTTCTTCGCGGGTTCGAACCCAACGACTGGACACTGCGCTTCCACACCGATGCGCGTTCGCCCAAGGTTTCGGTGTTCGAAGCCGATCCGCGCACGGCGCTGCTGTTCTACGATCGCGAGGCCAAGGTGCAGATCCGCGCGCGGGGAACGGCGCGGATCGTTCGTGACGGCGAGCTTGCTGATAATGCCTGGGGTCGATCGACCAACTTTGCGCGGCGCTGTTATCTCGGCGATGCGCCGGGCACCCGTTCACTTGCTCCGACATCGGGATTGCCGCCCGAATTCGAAGGGGTCGAACCCAGTGACGCGCAAGTGGCAGGGGCACGCGCCAATTTCGCGCTCGTGCTGGTGAGCCTCGATGCCCTCGACTGGTTTCATCTCGCCCATTCGGGGCATCGCCGCGCGGCGTTCGAGAAAGACCGGGATGGTGCCTGGCACGGCCAATGGATCGCGCCCTAGGCCGTGCTTACACATCCTCGCCCGGCGTGATCTTGGCGAGCACCAGCGCAAGCGTGCGGTAGATCATCATGACCGTGGCCGCGATCAGAGCGACCATCAGAACGCTCCCGGCATAGAGCACGTCATACATGATCGAATACCACTTGCTGGGGAGTTCTTCGAACTCGCCGACCGGGAGCGTGAAGGCGAGGAGCACGAGAATACTGATCAGCAGCGAGGCGGTGGAGAGCTTGGCGACCACGTTGATGTTGCGATAGGCTTCATGATCGAAATCCTCGTCGATCCGCCGGATCAGCCCAATCATCGTGAGCATCAGCGCGAGCACCGTCGCCGAGGCCGTGGCAATCGCCGATCCGAGATAGAGGCCAGCGCGGCTGAGCGCCTCGAGCAGGTCGCGCGCCTCTGCAGCGGAATAGATGTCGCCGATCGCGTGGCGCGCGCCGAAACCCAGGACGACGATGAAGGCGAAGGCCCCGCTTGGCCAAAGAATGGTCGATTTGCTCAAAAGTGTATCCCCGTTTGCAGCTTCAACGGGCGAGCGGAAAAATGGGTCCGGGCTGCAACTTCCCCATCCCACCCGGGCTTGAAAGGGCGCGGGGCGGCACTTGGGGCTAGGGGATTTCACCGATTCTTCAATTTACACTGCTATCCGTATGCGCCGCTCAAGGGTCGACCCACAGCGAGAGATAAGGGAGATTGCGAATGTCCAGACCCAGCAAGATCCTGCTCTTGTCCGACAATGTCGGAACCGAATATATCGCGCGGATCGAACAGGGGGTCGCGAGAGCCTTGCAGTCCTCGCGGTTCACTCTCGCTTCCCGAAATATCTACGGCACCAGCGAGAAGGTCGCCGATCTGGTTGGCGACCCAGCGCTTGCCGGGATCGTGCTGACCGCTCCGCTTGCGGACGATCGCGCCGCGATTGCGAGGATCGAGGCGCTCTCGCTGCCTTTCGTTAGGATAGCCCCGCTGCTCGATCTCGACCGCGGCAATATCGTGACGATGGACGAATTCGATGCTGCACGCGCAATCACCGAACACCTGCTGCAACGCGGCCACCGCCGGATCGGGTTCGTCAAGGGCCCGCGCGAGCATCTCGTGAGCATCAGGCGGTTCAACGGTTTTGCCAGCGCGATGGGCGGACATGGTCTGAAAGTCGATCCGGACATGATCGGGTTTGGCGATTTCAGCCGCGCTTCGGGCCGCGAGCAGGGTGCGGCGCTGCTGGCCAAACGGCCTTCCGCGATCTTTGCGAGCAATGACGAGATGGCGATCGGCGTTCTCGAAGCGGCCAAAGCGCGCGGGATCGACGTGCCCGCGGACCTGTCGGTGGTCGGCTTCGACGGCGCTGTCGCGGCATCGCGCGCCAACCCGCCGATAACCACGATCCGTCAACCGCTGGGCGAAATGGGCGCGGCGGCAGCGGAAATCCTGCTGGAAAAAATCGAGCGGCCAACCTCGAGCGCAAACAACGCCGAGGTGCACTACGAACTGGTCGAGCGCGCCTCGGTCAGCGCGCTCGCCGCCTGATCAGCGCCGGGTGAAGTCCGGTAATCCTTCGGGCGTGGCCTGTGTGCGCTCGATCTTCGTCGGCGCGGCGCGCGGCGGGCCATCGGCCATTGCCGCGATCATCCGCTTCACCGCTTCGGGTTCGCCCTCGATATGCGCCTCGACCGTCCCATCGGGCAGATTGCGCACCCATCCTGCA
>JBFHIF010000097.1:0-5671 GCA_041596595.1 Erythrobacter sp.
ACCCAAAGGCAGGGTCAATTCGATCCGGGTTCCGGCTTCGCCGCTCACGCTCATGTCTCCTCCCATCGCCCGTGTGCGCTCCTCGAGCGAGCGCGGCAGTGCAGCCGCAGCGGTGTCGGCATTAGCAATGCCCGAACCGTTATCGGCGATCGTCACCCGCACTGCGCCGTTATTCCGAGCGATACCGATCTCGACCCGTTCCGCGCGGCCGTGGCGGACCGCATTGGCAACCGCTTCGCGGATCATCTGGCGCAACTCGCCTTCCATCGCGGCAGGGAGCACGAGATCCTGATCGCACTGGCAATCGACCGTGATCTGCCATTGATCGGCGAGCCTCTGGCACAGACTTGAAAGCCCGCCGGAAAGATCGGCGGCTGCGCTGCCCGCGCGGCTGCGACGCAATTCGGTGATGAGTTCGCGCAAATGCATTTGTTCGGATGCCAGTTCGTTCTGGAACCGCTCGATATCTTCGCGCAGTTCCTCGGCCGAGCGATCGGATCGCCGCAGGGCCTCGAGACGGAACGATACCCCGGCGAGGAACTGCGCCACGCTGTCGTGCAGATCGCGCGCGAGATTGACCCGCACCCGCGCTTCGGTCGTCTCGTCGGCGATCCGCCGACGGGCGTCATCTTCGGCCAGTTGGGTCAGATCATCGATAAGCACTTCGCTGATCGCGAGATGATCGCTCGAAAGTTTGTGGATGCCGGCGGCGAAGACCGTGGCTTCCAGTCCCTCGATCCGCACAGGGAGGGCTATGCCGCGCGTCAGGCCCAGTTTCGCCAGCTCGTCCGCCTGGGTTTCGGCGAGCTTGCCGATCACCGGGCGCGGACCGCCCCACAGGCGATGCCTGCTGGCCACCTCGAACAGGTGCGGCACCCCTTTCTGGAATGCGATGGCCCAGTCGATGTCGCTCGCCCGCATCGACTGATCGCTTACCCCATCGGCCTTGCGCCAGGATATCCAGCTGCGCGGTTCGTCGGTATCGCGCCACGCCATCGCGATCCTGCCCGCGGAAAGCCGCGATTGCACGTGATCGAGCGCTGCCTCTACCAGCGACGCATGGCCCTCGGCGGATCCCCTTCCCGCCCGCAATCCGCGTGCGCGCCGGGGACGCTCGGCATTCACCGCGAACAGGACGAACAGCCCGGATAACACCATCAGATAGAATGCGCGGATCAGCAGGCGCTTCAGGTCGAGGTCGAGCGGCACCGTGAGTTGAGCCATCGCGCCCGCACCCAGGAACAGCGTGTTGACCGCAATCGCCGTCAGCGTTGTCTCGCGCGCCGACCAGCGGATTGCCGCCGAAAGCAACAGGAAGACGGAAAAGGTGAAGAACGGGCTGGTATAGCCCTCGGTCATGTAGACGACCGCGCCAAAGGTCACGAGATCGAGGACGTGGACAAAACGAGCCAGGATGAAATCGAGCCAGAAGCTCGCGAAGGCGATGATGACGAGGATCACGGCGATCGCCGCGTAGGCGCCGAGCACGACATAGCCCGTGGCAGGCATGATTGCCGGCTGGCTGGGATCGATATAGATCGCCAGGAGGAAAACGCTCGCCAGTACAAGACGGCAAAACGCGATGATTTGCCCCGACGACCATTTCATTGCGGCGATATCCCAATTCACACGAACAATTGTGTGTCGTTCGAAAGAGGATTGCAGTCAACCAAAGAACGCTACGCCGGAAGGCTGCGGTTCGACTTGTCGAGCCGGACGTTCCACCTGCCAGACGCTCACCAGATCTCCAGACGGGGAACGCCGTTAAAAAGAGAAAGCCCCCGCTCTTCCAAGCGAGGGCTTTCGGTGGGCAGGCAGGACAGATTGCCCTGCTGCCTCAATGATCACAAAAAATTATTCCATTTCGTCGGCGACTTCATTGAGCTTTTCCGCTCGCTGATCGCCGACATCGTCAATTCTTTCGGCACGCGCATTAAGAGCGTCCTCGCGTGCGTCGGTCGAGGCCTCGTCGGCCATTTCCTCGAGCGCACCGGCGCGGTCATCGCCGATATTTTCGACGGCATCAGCGCGTTCTTCGAGCGCATCGCCGGTTTCTTCATATTCCGAATCCGGTCCGCACGCAGCCAGGGCGAACGCGGGAAGTGCGGCAATCAAAACTAGTTTCTTCATGTCTTTCCTCCTTTTCGGGGGTTTTCGGTTAGTCCCAGTGGGACGAGCGGCGTCAGGATGGCGTGCGGGCGCTCGATCGCGCCGCACCGAATTCCTGCGGGCTGAGGTAAGTGTCGCCATCGGCGTCAAAGTAGAAGAACGTCTCGCCGGCCTCGTTGATCTGGTCGACCGAGGTATAGGGGCGGGTGTTATCGTTCGGCTTGGGCTCGCGCGGGTTGGAGCGAACCGCCCAGATCGCGTATTCCGCGACCGACAGCTTGCCATCGCCATTCCGGTCGAGGAACGCGAAATCCATCTGGCTGCGCGGGCGCAGAGACGCGACGTCGTTGGACGAGGATGTGTTCGGCGAAGCCGTGGCCTGGTTTTCACTGGATCCGCTTGACGCAGACGCACCCTCACCAGTGTTGGCATCAGAACGGCTCGAGGACGACGAGGTTACATCACCGGTCGTCCCATTGGACGAACCCGAACGGATGCTTTCACGGCTGGTGTCATATTCGCGCACCGCAGCATCGCGGTCGAAGGAATCGTATTTGGCGCGCTGCTCGTCGGTAAGTTCGCCAGCCACCGGATAACCTTCGTCATCCGCGTCGACAACTTCGTCGATATCATCGACCGGCGTGTTCTCGACGTCTTCGGAATCACAGCCGCTCAGCGCGAGACCGGCGGCGGCGACAGATATCAAGAGATACTTCTTCAAAATCAATTCTCCCTGTTTCAAAGTCGGCTTCTCTTACAATGAGCCGGTGTCCAAATTGGTCCGAAAAAGATCGGGAAATGCCGACATACCACTGATATTATTGGCATAGTTTTGCCCACACTGCGCGGTGGTCGGAGCCGTTATCAGGCAGGACCTCGAACGAGGCGAGGTCGAGATTGCCCTTCACCATCAGCTGATCGAGCGGCCAGCCCAGAACAAGCCAGTCGGACGGAAAGGTCGGGTAAGTGCCCCGCCCTATTCGCGGGTCGCGCCAATCGCCGGTATCGCGAAACTTCGAAGTGGTTCGCGACCACGGAACATCGTTGAAGTCCCCCATGACGAATGCGTCGGGTAGCCTGTCCGGCGTCTGGACCCCGGCGTTGACGATATTTTCGTCGCGCAATTCGGTGTTCCACTCGGGCAGCGGCGGCTTGGGATGCAGGCCGATGAATTCCACCGCAGCCGACGCACCTTCCGGTCGCAGCGTGGCGTAGAGGGTCGGAGTGTCGCGATGGGTATTCTCGACGATATTCGATTTCTCGACCGGGATGCGAGAAGCGAACACCAGGCCAAACGCCTTGGGCTGAGGATGCCGATCGACATGCGGATAGCGGCTCAGAACAGGTTCAAGCGCATCGATCCACGCCTGGTCGGTCTCCATCACGAAAAGCACGTCGGGATCGTATTCAACCAATTGCTGCGCGAGACGATCGTAATCCTTGTTCTTGACCTTCACGTTTGCCGAAACCGCGGTGAAACAGCGATCGGCCTGCGCGTCGGCGGAGACATAAGCAATGTCGGTTCCTGCCACCGGAAGATAGGGCCAGACGCGCCAGATATTGATCACAAGGACGAGCGCGAACGCCGCGACTGTCGGCCAGCGTAGCGATGATTTCAGGAACAGCGCCACGATCAGCAGCAGCGCTGCAAGATAGGACATCGGCTCCCGGACGAGGTCGATCGTGCGGATAAGCCATTTGTCGCTGGGTATTAGCGAGACCAAAACGGCCCCGAGCGTGATGAGACTCAATGCGAATACTATACGAGAAATCGCCTTCATTGTTCTCCCCTTTGTAAATCAGCGAACAAGGAAAGATGATGTTCCGAAAAGGCACGCGCGGCGTATCTAACTTGGGGCCAGCAAGCCGCACGAAGTCAGACCATACATATGAAATCTCGGCACAAAATCCTGCCTTGATCGTTATCGCTACAGGTCGGGCATCACAGCCCGATCTGACACACACGTCTCATGAACGCATAGGAGAAGGAGTATGCTGGACGAGAAAACGAGAAACGACAGTCTGATCGGGAGCGACCGCGTCGAAGGGACGACGGTTTATGGCCGTGATGGCAACAAGATCGGCACGGTACGTCGCATCATGATCGACAAGCTCAGCGGACAGGCGAGAGATGTCGAGATCTCGGTTGGCGCGTTCCTTGGCATGGGCGGTGAATTGCACAGCCTGCCGTGGCAGAAACTCGAATACGACACCGAGTTGGGTGGATACAAGCTCGACGTGACCGAGGAACAATTGCGCGAAGCGCCCACGCACGGCGAGAGCGATCGTGATCGTCAATATGATCGCGATTACCAGTCCGAGGTTTACAGCTACTGGGTCGTCACGCCCTACTGGTGATCGATCCGCAATCGCGACACAGCGATTTTCACATTGCAAATGCCCCCACCCGTAGAGGTCGGGGGCATTTTGCCATTCTGGTCACAGGTCGCGCGTCAATCCGATGAACTGTCTCGGCTCTTGTCATCGAGAATCCAGAACGGCGCCCGCCGGCTGCCCTGGCGGTGCGCGCAAGCTACTCGCTTCCCGTCTTCCCAGACTTCGGCGTCCTTGCAGCCATTGTCGTTCTCTATCCGCGCAAAGGCCTGCGCTGCGTCGAGGCTGTCGAATACCGCCGAAATCGTATCGTGACCGTCCTTGCCAAATATCCTGATCTGGTAGCGTCCCATCTCCGCACCTTCGCATCCCCTTGATCGCAGAGCGCACGCTAATGGGCCGACGAATTCCGATCAATCGGCCCGACACGTCCGGACCGCATTTTGCAATGTCGTTTTTCTGGGGAATTTATAGATTGCCGACAGAGGAAACGGTCGCCCACCCCATGGAAAAGATTTGTCGGGCGATTCCGCGCGAAGCCGGACCAGTCCACGAATCGCAACGAGTTCGACGGGGAGACGCTGGGGCCGACTTCAGAACCGGTGCGAGCGGACAACCTCGACTTCGGATTTAAGCAGGACGAGATCGTGCGTGTCGAGCAGCGGTTCCACCGCAGAGATGAACCGGTCGGCACGCTCGCTGTTGCAGATGGTCAGGAACAGGAACTTGTTCGTGGCACCGGTCAGCAGGTCTTCGGACCATTCCCCGGTTCGACCCCGGCCGCTGGCTGTTCGTAGCAGGGTGTGCCCCGTGATCCCGGCTTCTTCGGCCAATCGCGCCAGCTTCGGGGCGAGGGGAGCATCGACGAGAATCTCGATACGCACCCTTCGGATCATTTCCATCAGGCTACTCCTCCCAGCGTTTCGGCGATCCAGCGGAACAGGGGGATCCCTAGCAGGATGTTGAACGGGAACGTCACACCAAGCGACATCGCCAGATAGAGCCCGGCATCGGCCTGGGGAAGCGACATCCGCATCGCGGCAGGCACCGCGATATACGAAGCGCTGGCGGCAAGAATGCCGAGCGCCGCTGCCGAGGACGGCTCGAGCCCGATCGCAAGGCCCACGGCAACACCCACCGACCCGTTCACCAGAGGGAAGAGGATCGCGAGGAAGACCAGGCGGACGCTGAGCGAACGCGACTGCATGATCCGCCGGGCGGCGATCAG
>JBFHIF010000098.1:0-5669 GCA_041596595.1 Erythrobacter sp.
GCCTTTTTGTAACGGATGACTCAACTTGGCTCGTTGCCGCCCTTACCGTCGCTAGCGTTTCAAATGTTAGCGTAGAGCATAGCTTGGATCTGATGAACCAAATCGTCCCAAGGCAACACTTGCGATCACACGGCGATGTGATACATGGTTTTGATGAGCACATCGATTATCACACGCGTTCGCGATCTCGTGACATCAGGCGAGTTTACCAAGGCCGGGCTGGCGCGCGCAGCGGGGCTTCACGCTAACACGCTGCGCGATGCAACCGAGCCAGACTGGAACCCGACCGCCGAGACCCTCGCCAAGCTCGAGGCCTTTCTCGAGGCCAATGATGAAACCCCGGTCCTCGTCGGGATCGAGGAGATCATCGACGAGGCGCGCAACGGCCGGATGTATATCCTGGTCGATGACGAGGATCGCGAGAACGAAGGCGATCTCATCATTCCGGCGCAGATGGCGACGCCCTCGGCGGTCAATTTCATGGCAACCCACGGCCGCGGCTTGATCTGCCTCGCGCTCGACAAGGCACGCTGCGACGCTCTCGGCCTCGAACCGATGAGCCGCAACAACCGCGAGAGCATGCAGACCGCCTTCACCGTCTCGATCGAAGCCAAGGAAGGCGTCACAACCGGCATTTCGGCGGCGGACCGCGCCCGCACCGTATCGGTTGCGATCGATGCCACCAAGGGACCTGACGACATCGTCACTCCCGGGCACGTCTTCCCGCTCATGGCGCGCGAGGGTGGGACTCTTGTCCGCGCCGGGCATACCGAGGCCGCGGTCGACATCTCGCGCCTCGCGGGCCTCAATCCGAGCGGGGTGATCTGTGAGATCATGAACGATGACGGGTCGATGGCGCGGCTTGACGATCTGGTCGCCTTCGCCCGCAAACACTCGCTCAAGATCGGCACGATCCGCGACCTGATCGCATACCGGATGCGCAACGATCACCTGGTCGAGCGCGTCGACGAGCGCAGTTTCGATAGCGATTACGGCGGACAGTGGCGGTTGCTGACATACCGCAACCAGGTCGAGAATCGCGAAGCCTATGTCCTGCAGAAGGGTCACGTCGTGCCCGGCGAACCCACCCTCGCCCGCGTCCACCCGATCTCGGTATTCGACGACATGCTCGGCCGCCCCGGCCCGCGCAAGCGGACCTTGCAGCGCGCCATGGCCGCGGTGGGCGAACACGGCTCGGGCGTGATCGTCATCCTCACCAGCAGGATCGGGGCGAGCGAATGGAGCGAGGACGAAGAAATCCGCAATGTCGGCATCGGCTCGCAAATCCTCGCCGACCTGGGGGTGCACGACATGATCCTGCTATCCAACTCGCGTCCCGACCTCGTGGCTATCGAGGGTTACGGCCTCAACATCATCGATTTCAAATCCATCCCGGAGTGACAGATACATGGCCCGTTTCCTGATCGTCGAAGCGCGTTTCTACGCCCATCTCAACGACAAGCTGATCGCCGGTGCGCGCAGCGCGCTCGAGGCCGAAGGTCACGAGGTCGAGGTTCTCACCGTTCCCGGCGCACTCGAGATACCCGGTGCCATCGCGCTTGCAGCGGAAAGCGGCGGGTTCGATGGCTTCGTTGCGATCGGCGTGGTGATCCGCGGCGAAACCTATCACTTCGAGATCGTCGCAGGCGAAAGCGCACGCGCGATCATGGCGCTCACCATGGACGGGATCGCGATCGGCAACGGTATTCTGACAGTCGAGAACGAGGACCAGGCGCTGGTCCGCGCCGACCCGGCGCAGAAGGACAAGGGCGGCGAAGCCGCGAAGGCGGCGATGGTGCTGCTAAATCTGGCAGAGCGGTTCGAACGGTAGTGCCATCGCCCACCGCGTCTCCGCCAAGGAGCTAGGTGGTTCTACGTATATAGATATTCATAAGGGTGGCCTAAACCGTTAACCAGGCCAGCGCACTTGGCTGCGTCTAGCGAGGGATCGCACCGCAAGTTAAGAGAACGGACAGGCAATGTCGCAAATGCCGCTTCTTAAGGCGCACCAGATTCAGGCTGTCATCTCGACACTGCAGATAGAACTCGAGAAGCTTGATCGACTGGGCGCGGGCATTGCCGCGGTTCACGTCAATGCGGCGGTCGAGCAATTGCGCGATAACCTTGCGATGCTGACCGAGGATAGCGAATGGGAGCTGCCTGACGACGACGGGAACCTCCCCGAAGCCCACCGGCGCATAGCCAGGGCCTTCGCCGCGACTATGGAATAGCACGTAATGTCATGCCGCACCCTCTGGGCTAATCCCGGGGTGAGGCAGCCGTTGCTATCATAGCGCTCTTCGGACTTCGCCTCGCAAGGAGGCGCCGTGCTCTCGAGCTACGAAATTCCCGGGTCTGCCCTTTCACGGGCTTCCGGCGCGCTCTGCATGAGGACATTCGCAGAGCGGGCCTGCTCTCCCGCCAAGGGTGGTCGCGATGGGTGATCCCAGGCCCACCAAGCTATCTGCTGCTTCCGAGCGACCTGAGGCTCTCGGGCAGCCGGGCAGACACGACCTGCGATCGATCGCAGGCGAACTTTTCGAGATCGCGAGACGGCTGAACGGCGCGGCGCTTGCCTCCGACCACGCGCCTCCCGCGCGCGATGTGGCCGAAAACGCCAACGTCGCATCGCTCTCGGCAATCCGGAAACGCCCTGACGAACCCGGCAGGTTGCCACCGGGCGATCGCGCCAATTACGCCTGGATGGCGCGCGAAATCTACGCGATCCGGCGGCAGCGCGTGACAATTTTCGATGACACCGAGCTCTTCGGCGAACCGGCGTGGGACATCCTGCTCGATCTCTATGTCGCCTGTGCCGAAGACAAGAAAGTCTCGGTTTCGAGCGCCTGCATTGGCTCCGCATCGCCGCCGACAACGGGGCTGCGCTGGCTCGGGGTTCTTGCCGACAAAGGATTGATCGTGCGCGAACACGATCCGGCGGATCAGCGCCGGGTTCTCGTTCGCCTGTCAGACAAGGGACTGGCCGCGATGGACGCCTATTTCGCCTGCGCTGCGAGCCGGTTCTAGCCCGCGACCGCGGTCAGCCGAAACAGCTCTTGCCCGCATAGACCGCGCTGTCTCCGAGCTCTTCCTCGATCCGGATCAACTGATTGTATTTTGCCAACCTGTCCGAACGCGCCAGCGAGCCGGTCTTGATCTGCCCGCAATTGGTCGCAACCGCGAGGTCCGCGATGGTCGCATCCTCGGTCTCGCCTGACCGATGGCTCATCACGCTGGTATAGCCGGCGCGGGTCGCCATATCGACCGCGGCGAGCGTTTCGGTGAGCGTGCCGATCTGATTGACCTTGACCAGCAGCGAATTGGCAAGCCCGCGCTCGATCCCGTCGGCTAGTCTTTTCGGGTTGGTCACGAACAAGTCGTCGCCGACCAGCTGGACCCGGTCGCCAATCGCGTCGGTCACAGCCTTCCAGCCCTCGAAATCATCCTCGCTCATCCCGTCCTCAATCGAGGCGATCGGATAGTCGTCGCACAGCTTTGCGAGATATTCGGCCATGCCAGCCCCGTCGAGGCTCAACCCTTCTCCCGAAATCTCGTATTTGCCGTTCTTGAAGAATTCGGTCGCGGCGCAATCGAGCGCGAGCATCATGTCTTCGCCTGCCTTGAACCCGGCCTGTTCGATGGAAGTCATGATGAAATCGAGCGCGGCGCGCGTGCTGGCAAGATCGGGAGCAAAACCGCCCTCGTCGCCGACGCTGGTCGCCAGCCCCTTGTCGGCCAGGCCCTTCTTCAGCGTGTGAAACACCTCGGACCCCCAGCGAACCGCTTCCGCGATGCTGTCGGCCCCTACCGGCATGATCATGAACTCCTGGATGTCGATCGGGTTGTCGGCATGTTCACCGCCATTGATGATGTTCATCATCGGAACCGGAAGGACGTGCGCCGAAACGCCGCCGAGATAGGAATAAAGCGGCAGCCCGCGCGCATTTGCGGCGGCTTTCGCGACCGCAAGACTGGTGCCCAGGATCGCGTTTGCACCAAGGCGCCCCTTGTTGGGCGTGTCGTCGAGCGCGATCAGCGAGAGATCGATATCGCGCTGGTCCTCGGCATCGTAAGCACCCAACCGGAGGTCGCGGATCTCGGTGTTGACCGCCTCGACCGCCTTGAGCACCCCCTTGCCCATGTAGCGCGACTTGTCGCCGTCTCGCAGTTCAACCGCTTCATGCGCACCGGTCGACGCGCCCGAGGGAACCGCGGCCCGCCCGAAGCTGCCATCATCGAGCAAAACATCGACTTCTACGGTCGGATTTCCGCGGCTGTCGAGAATCTCGCGTGCGTGAAGGTCGATGATCGCAGTCATGCTTGGCTCCGGTAAAAAAGTGTTGTATTCTGATAACACACCTGGATCGACGTCCGGGCTGGGGCGGTATCGGCGAATTTGGGGGTTACCCCTATTCGTCGGAACATCGAGGCGCAAGCTGCGTTGAGGTGAAAACAACGACCCAGCGTTTTCCGTTTGGAATCGCTAGATATTGGAGGGCAAGAGAACGACCATGGCCGACACACAAACCACCCAAACAGCAAAGAACACCACCAAGTCGACCGGCTCGAAGAAGAGCGCGTCGACCAAGACAGGTGCCACCGCGCACGGTAGCGACAGCTCGCAATCGACGAGCGAAGCCAAGAGCCGGTTCAAGTCCGCGCTCGAAGAAGCCAAGGCGGGCGCGGCGGCGCTGCGTTCCGAGGCCGGTCAGCGCGCCGGTGAATACCGCGAGCAGGCAAAGGGCAAGGGCGATGAGCTCTTGCAGGAAGCCCGCATCTATGGCGACAAGGCCAAGACCCGTGCTGGCGAGTTCGCCAACGATGCCAAGGGCGCGACCAGCGAAGGGATCGCCTCGCTTGGCAAGATGATCGCCGACACTGCACCGCAGATCGACGAGAAGCTCGGCGAACAATATGGCGACTATGCCCGCAAGGCATCGCGCAGCCTCGCCGAGACCTCGGCCAAACTGGAAAGCAAGTCGGTCGACGAACTTGGCGAAGATGCCCGTGAATTCGTCCGCAAGAGCCCCGGCACCGCCGTGGGTATCGCCGCGATTGCAGGGTATCTGATCGCGCGGTTGTTCCGCGGATCGCGTCGCTGATCCTGACAGGCGAAAGGGGGCGGCGAATGCACTATGACGAGCGTCCATCGGATTTCAGGTCTGAACAAGGACCTGCTTCCGAGGGATACATTGATGCACCCGCCGTCCCGCCCGGTGATCCGGGCGACCCCGACGACGACCATCTAGATGAATCGCTGGGCGACGAAGTCGCTGCCCTGATCGACGACGGCAAGACCTGGGCAGAAGCCGAGCTCGGCTACCAGAAGACCCGCGCCGCGCTCGCGGCGAAGCGGGCCGGCACCGCCGCCGGGTTCTTTGCAGGGGCAGCGATTACGTTGCATATCGCCTTGCTGGCTCTCGCCGTCGGCCTTGTCCTCGCGCTGGCCCCGCTCCTCACGATCTGGGGCGCTATCGCCGTGGTCGTCGGCCTGCTGCTGATCCTGACCGGGTGGCTGGCACTCAAGGCGCGGCGCAATGTCCAGCATCTAACCAACCTGTTCGAAGACAGCCATCACGGAGGCTCGAGGTGAGCGAACTCGAACTGCGACTGCTCGAATACCGCGCGTTGAGAGACGCGGCGAGGGCGAACTTTCTCGCCGATGTCGA
>JBFHIF010000099.1:0-5646 GCA_041596595.1 Erythrobacter sp.
AGCCAGTCATACGGGTCCGAGATCGTGATCCCGTGATGGGTGTAGGAATGCTCGCGCTTCTCGGCGCGCGGCGCTGCCTTGGGCGAAGAGGTTTTGGCCTCGCTGGTCAATTTGGCTTCATCCTTGTCAGAAATTGCGTGTGCGGGCGGCACGAGGAATGCAATCGAGGCCATCGAGGCGGCCAGCGCGATCAGAGATTTCATGCGTGTCATTGCTCCCGGGTCCTCCGCCCCGCTTTGCTGGAAAGCGGCGCGGTTCCGCACTATGTTGCGTCCTCATAGACGAACCCCCCTGCGCAGCAAGAGACTGCGCCGCCACGAGGAAACGACCAGATGCTGATGCAGACCCACGAAGCCCGCCTGAAGGCGCTGCGCGAGGAATTGAAGCGCCGCGAACTCGACGGGTTCGTCATCCCGATCTCCGATGAGCACATGAGCGAATATGTCGGCGATTACGCGCAGCGGCTGCACTGGCTGACCGGGTTCGGCGGCTCGGCGGGTTTCGCCGCGGTCACGCGCGACCATGCGGCGATCTTTGTCGATGGGCGCTACACCGTCCAGGTCCGCGACCAGGTCGACGAAAACCTGTTCGAATATCGCTCGATCCCCGGTGACAGCCTCGGCGCCTGGCTCGCCGAAAAGGCGCCCGAAGGCGCGAAGATCGCTTACGACCCGTGGCTCCACACCTGGGCATGGGTCGAAGCGCTCGAGAGGAAGGTCGAAGCCAGCAATATCGCGATGGTCCCGGTCGAGAGCAATCCAATCGACGCGGTGTGGGCCGACCGGCCCCAGCCATCCGAAGCGCAGGCAATCATCCACGATGACGAATTGTCGGGGCGTTCCTCCGCCGATAAGCGCGCCGCAGTCGCCGACTGGCTTTCGGATAACGATCTCGACGCGGTGGTCATCCCCGCGCTCGATTCGATCGCCTGGCTGCTCAACATTCGCGGGACCGACATCTCGCACACCCCAGTGGCGCTCTCCTACGTGATCGCGAGGAAGGACGGCAGCGCCGAGCTTTTCATCGCTCAGGGCAAGGTCACGCCCGAACTCACCCGCCACCTCGGCAATGCCGTGACGGTGCGCGATCGCGGCGAGTTCGAGACCGCGCTCGGCGAATATTCGGGTAAGCGGGTCAGCGTCGATCCCGATTTCGGCGTGGTCGGCATCGCCCAGGGTCTGCGCGCCGGTGGGGCGCGCTTCGTCTTCAAACAGGACCCGACGATCCTCGCCAAGGCGATCAAGAACGGGGCCGAGGTGCGCGGCCACCGCGATGCCCAGGCACGCGACGGGGCGGCCGTCAGCCGGTTCCTGCGCTGGCTCGACGAGGCCGCGCCTTCGGGAGAGATCGACGAGCTGACCGCCGCCGCCCGGCTTGAGGCGTTCCGCCGCGAACACGGCGATTTGCGCGACACTTCGTTCGACACGATTTCGGCTGCGGCGGGCCATGCCGCGCTCCCGCACTACAAGGTCGACGAGGATACCAACATCCCGATCCCGCCCGGTTCGATCTATCTCGTCGATAGCGGCGGGCAATATCCCGCCGGCACCACCGACATCACCCGCACGGTGTGGATCGAAAGCGCCGACCGCACCGCCCGGCCCAGCGACGAGATGCGCGACCGCTTCACCCGCGTTCTCAAGGGCCACATCCAGATCGATCGGATCGCCTTCCCGCAAGGCACCAATGGCGGCCAGATCGACGCGCTCGCGCGGCAATATCTGTGGGAGGCCGGGGTCGATTACGCCCACGGCACCGGACACGGCGTCGGCAGCTTCCTCGGCGTTCACGAAGGCCCGCAGCGTATCGCCAAGCCGAGCGGCGGACAGGCCGGGACCAGCCAGGAACTTTTCGCCGGAATGATCCTCTCGAACGAGCCGGGCTATTACAAGCCGGGCGAATACGGCATCCGGATCGAGAACCTCGTGCTGACGGTCGAAAAGGCCATCGAACGCGCAGAGGGCACGTTCCTTGGTTTCGAGACGCTGACCTTCGTCCCGCTCGACCGGCGGCTGATCGACAAGGCCCTTCTGACCGACAGCGAGATCGCCTGGGTCGATACCTACCACGCACAGGTCCGCAAAATCGTCGCGCCGCAGCTTGAGGGCGAAGACCTCGCATGGCTCGAACGCGAGACCCGGCCGCTCTGAGCCAGCTTGCTCGCCTGATCATGTTCCAGTAATGTTCTGCACTGACGAGTCGCGCTGCCGCGGCTCTCGGGCGGGAGGATTGCAACATGATCGGCTACGTAACCCTGGGCACGAACGATCTGCCGCGTGCGGCGGAATTCTATGATGCGATCGCCAGCCATTTTGGCGTGGGCCGGATGATGGAATTCGACCAGTTCATCGCCTGGGGCGAGATGGGCGGCGGCCCCGGCATTGCCGCGACCAAGCCGTTCGACGGAAACGCCGCGAGCGTGGGCAATGGCACGATGGTCGCGCTGCATGTTGATAGCCCGGAAAAGGTGCAGGCGATCTACGATACTGCGCTGGCTCACGGAGGCAGCGACGAAGGCGCGCCCGGACCGCGCGGCGAGGACGGTTTCTACGCCGGCTATTTTCGCGATCCCGATGGAAACAAGCTCAACGCCTTCTGCATGGTCCCTCCGCAAGACTGACGAACCGGGCGATTGCCTTGCGCGTGGATGAACGGTCCGACCCGTGCGTTACATTCCGCGACAATTCTCCTCGCTTTCGGGATAAAGCTGGGACAGACCGGTCGTATTGAAGGGGATATCGGATGCGGCCGGACGCGCCATTTGTGACGCGCGGCTCGCACGATTGAACGATACTGGAGATATACAATGCGCAAGACGATCCTCACACTTTCCGCCGCAGCCCTCGCGCTTGGCGGCGCCGGAGCGGCGCTTGCCGACCACCATGGCGACAAGCGCGGGCCGATGGCCGCAGATACCGACGGCAATGGCGAACTCACTCTCGCCGAAGTCCGCGCCCACGCGGCTAAGCGCTTTGCCCGGATGGACGCCAATGGCGATGGCCAGATCGACGCCGCCGACCGTGCCGCGCGCCAGGCCGAGCACTTCGCCAAGGCGGATACCGACGGCAATGGCGAACTCAGCCCCGCCGAGATGAAGGCCGCACGCGAAGCCCGGATGGCCAAGCGTGCCGAGCGCCGCGCGATGCGCCAGGCCAAGCGGTTCGACCGGATCGACGCCGACAATAGCGGCGGCGTGAGCCAGGCCGAACTCGAGGCCGCGCACGAAGCCCGGGCCGAACACCGCGCCAAGCGCGGAGCCCAGGGACACGAAGGCCGCATGGCCAAGCGCGCAATGCACGCACGTCACATGCTTGGCATGGCAGACGCCAATGGCGACAAGGCCGTGACCCGTGCCGAATTCGACGCTTCGGTCGAAGCCCATTTCGCCAAGGTCGATACCGACAATTCGGGCACGATCACGGCCGCAGAACGCAAGGCCGCTCACGAGGCGATGATGAAGCGCATGAAAGAGCGTCACGGCCAGCACCGCGGCGGCGACAAGCCGCACGGTTGATCCGCATAAACGCCATTGAACGGGCAGCGCTTCGCCGCCTGCCCTCGCGTCCCGGCCCGGCTCGTGCAACCCCTCGAACGGGTTGCGTGCCGGGCCGGTTCGTTTCATCCTCCTTCGCCAAGGCCCATTGCGCGTGAGCGACACTATCAAGACATCGATCCTGCTGGTCGACGACGAGGCGACCCTGCGCCAGCCACTGGCAGAATATCTCGAAGGCCAGGGCTTCGTGGTGGTCGAGGCCGAAAGCGCCGCACGCGCTCGCAGCGCGCTGACCGAAGCCATTCCCGATCTCGTCCTGCTCGACATCATGATGCCCGGTGAAGACGGGCTGTCGCTGTGCCGCCACCTGGTCGAGACCCGCGGCCTGCCAGTTATCCTGCTCACCGCGCGCGGCGAACCGACCGACCGGATCGTCGGGCTTGAACTGGGCGCGGACGATTACGTGGTCAAACCGTTCGAGCCGCGCGAACTGGTTGCGCGGATCCGCTCGGTCCTGCGACGCACGGCGCGAACAGGCACGCCGGACACCGAGACGCAGGACTGGCTCTACGAATTCGAGGGCTGGCGGCTCGATCCGCTCAAGCGACGGCTGACCGATCCCGAAGGGGTCGCGGTGCCGATCTCGACTGCGGAATTCCGGCTGCTGCGCGCCTTTCTCGACCATCCGCGCAACGTGCTCGACCGCGACCAATTGCTCGACATGGTCCAGGGCCGGAGCGCACAATTGTTCGACCGCGCAGTCGATAACCAGGTCAGCCGGTTGCGCCGCAAGATCGAAGCCGACAGCCGCAACCCCGACCTCATCCTGACCGTGCGCGGCGGCGGTTACCGTCTCGCCGCATCGGTGCGCCGCCTCCCGCCGGGCCCGGGCGATTGAAACGGCTGCTGCCCTCGAGCCTGCTCGGACAGGTGATGCTGGTTCTCGCGCTAGGCCTTCTCGCCGCGCAAACGGTCTCGGCGGTCCTGCTCTTTCGCGCGGCGGAGGAACGGCGTGAGACCGCGATCGTCAGCGGCATCGCCATCCGCCTGATCGCCGACGATGGTCGCCCGGCAGGCGCTGCCGAACGCCGCGCGCATCGCGAGGCCATGCAGCGCCATCACGAAGCGCTCGTGCCCCGCCCCTTCGCACCGAGAATGCGAATCCGGATCGAGCGCAGCGACACCAGCCCGGTCGCCGCCGGCGATGAACGGCTTTCGGGTTACGAAGCCGCTCTTGAAAGAGTGCTGGTGGCGCAGGGCTTCGCCCCGGGTGAAATCAGGGTTACCCGGCGACAGGCGGCACAGGACGCCTTCATTCGCCAACTCGCCCAACAGCGCCCGCGTTTCCGTCGCCCCGAATGGCAGGATCGCGACCTGCTCGTCGCCTCGGTCGAGCGCGGTGACGGGCAGGGATGGGTGACGGTGCGAGTGCCCGAGCCGCCGCGCGCGCCCGGCGGCATGGCCGCAATCGCCCTCCAGACGCTGGTGATCTTCGCCGTTCTGGTCGCGCTGCTCTTTCTGGTGGTCCGGCGGCTCACACGTCCGCTTGCGCAGCTGACCGAGCGGCTGGCAGATTTCTCGCGCGATCCGGCCAGCACCGGGGCGCTCGTCGAAACCGGTCCTGCCGATACCCGCCGCCTGATCGCGGCCTATAACGCTATGGAAGCGCGGATCGCGGCGCTGCTCGACGAGAAGAACGTCATGCTCGGCGCGATCGGACACGATCTCAAGACCCCGCTCGCTGCCCTGCGGGTGCGGATCGAGAGCGTGCCCGATCCGGTCCAGCGCGAACGCATGGCCGAAAGCATCGAGGACATCACCGCGACGCTCGACGACATATTGATCCTCGCCCGGCTCGGAAGCGCTCCGCCGTCGCGCGAACCGGTCGATCTCGCGGCGCTCGCACGCGGGGTGGTGGAGGAATTCGAGGACCTCGGCGAACAGGTGACATTCGAAGGGCAGCGCCTCGTCGCTTCGGTGCAGACGACCTGGGTGCGCCGTGCGCTCCGCAATCTCGTCGGCAATGCCGTTCGCTATGCCGGGTCGGCGCGGGTCACTTTAGCCTCAAGTCACAGCGAAGCGCTGATCGTGGTGGAGGACGACGGGCCGGGCATCCCAGAAGACCGGATCACGGACATGCTTGAACCCTTCAT
>JBFHIF010000100.1:0-5549 GCA_041596595.1 Erythrobacter sp.
CGACAAGCGCGAACAGCTCGATGCCGCGCTCGAAGGGCGCGAGGTTGCGACCGCCATGCAGGAGCCGCAGCTCGGCACCGCGCATGCCGCGCTCCAGGCGCGCGAGCTCTTGCAAGGGTTCTCGGGCCATGTGCTCGTGTGTTTCGGCGATTGTCCGATGGTGAAGGCCGGGACGGTCCGCCGGCTGCTCGGCGCGCTCGAAAGCGGCGCGCGGGTCGCCGTGCTCGGGTTCAGGCCCGACGACCCGCTGCAATATGGCCGGATCATCGCCGATAGCGATGGCGCGGTGAAGAAGATGGTCGAGTTCAAGGACGCAAGCGAGGAAGAACGCGCCTGCGACCTGTGCAATTCCGGACTGATCGTCGCCCATTCGGACGATATGTGGCCGCTGCTCGATGCGGTCGGCAACGACAATGCGCAGGGCGAATATTACCTCCCCGATGTCGCGACCGGCGCGATTGCACGCGGGGAACGGGTGGAGGTCGTCGAAACCGACGCGGCAGAGGTCGCCGGGATCAACAGCCGGGCCGAGCTCGCTGCCGCCGAAGCCCAGTGGCAGGCCTTAAAGCGCGAGGAAGCGATGGCGGGCGGCGCGTCCCTGCGCGCACCCGAAACGGTCTTTTTCAGCTGGGATACCGAGATCGGACGCGATGTCATCATCGATCCCAACGTCGTTTTCGGACCGGGCGTGAAGATTGATGACCAGGTTCATGTGAAGGCCTTCTGCCATATCGAGGGCGCGCATTTGCAAAAAGGCGCGCAGGTCGGCCCCTTCGCACGGCTGCGACCCGGCGCGGTGCTGGAAGAAGGCGCGTTCGTGGGCAATTTCGTCGAGATGAAGAACGCCGTTCTGGGGCCGGGGGCCAAGGCGAGCCACCTGTCCTATATCGGCGACGCGAGTGTCGGCGCGAATGCCAATATCGGCGCGGGCACGATCACCTGCAATTACGACGGCTATTTCAAGCATCGCACCGAAATCGGCGAGCGGGCCTTCATCGGATCGAACAGCGCTCTGGTTGCCCCGGTCAGGATCGGAGCCGACTCGATCGTCGCCGCGGGTTCGACCGTGAGCCGCGATGTCGATGCTGGCGAGTTGCGCATGGTGCGCGCCGAACAGCTGATGAAGCCCGGCTGGGCGGACCGGTTTCACGATGCGATGCGCAAGAAGAAGGAAGCCGCGAAAAAGGCCAAGGGGCAAGGGTGAAAGCCTTCGTCATCCTGATCGCTCCGGTGGGCCTGGTGGCCTGCGACGATATGCGCGGCGCAGACGTACCACCCAAAGCCGATGCACTCTCCGTGCAGCCGACCGAGCCTCGACCGCCGCTTCTCGCGGCGGCCCCGACATCGAAAAGGACCGACTGCCGCGACGGCGAAACGCCGATATTCTCGTGCCGCATGTCGGATGAAAACCGGCTCGCGGTGTGCGCGGCACCGCAAGGAGTCCAGTATCGCTTCGGCAGCGAGGACGCGCCGCAGATGGTGATCGAAGGGGGAAGCTGGGCCAGCACCGCCTATTCGGGCGGCGGCGAGGCTCAGATCGCGTTCGCCAATGGCGACACGCGCTATATCGTGTTCAGCCGAATGGTGCGGACCAATTTCACGCCCGGCGAGCCCAATGACCCCGCGATCAGCGACGGCGTGATCGTCGAGCGCGGCGGGAAGGTTCTGTCGGTTCGCATATGCGACGATGCCGAGGCGCTCCCGGTGCAATACGATGCCGCCGAGGCGCATCTCCCTCGCACGGACGCATTGTTCACCGATCAGACCACCCGGGCTGATCCAGAATGAGCGAAGATGCGCAGTTCTGCTGGCTGTGTGGGCGCGGTTTCGAAACGCTGATTCACTGGCATCACCCGGTGCCGAAATCGAAGAAAGGCCGGGGCACCGTTCCGGTTCACCCGATCTGCCACAAGACGATCCACCTGCACTTCACCAATTCCGAGCTCGCGCGAATCGGCGATGATCCCGAAGCCCTGCGCGACCATCCCGCGATTGCCAAGTTCGTAAGCTGGATCGCGAACAAACCGCCCGATTTCCACGCTCCCACGCGCGGCTGAGTTCGGAACAGGGGCAGTCCCCTTGCATCCGCTCGGCCGGTCAGCCCGTATCTTCTGGCTGTAAACAGACTGGCATGAGGACACACGGCGATGGGCATGAAGACATGGTTCGGGATAGGGTTTGGCCTGACCGCGCTCGCTGCAGCGGTCGCCTATGGGCAATATCGCAATATCGAGACCCCCGATTACGCCGTTCTTGTAACCGAAGGCGATTTCGAAGTGCGCCAATACGATGCGATGATCGTCGCCGAGGTCACCCATACCGGATCCCGGCGTGAAACGCAGGGGCGCAGCTTTCGTCGGCTGGCGGCCTACATCTTCGGCGAGGACCGGCCCGAAGGCGGCGAGGCTATCGCGATGACCTCGCCGGTCATCACCGAGCGGGTGGATCAGGACCAAAGCATCGCAATGACGGCGCCGGTGATTTCCCAGCAGACCGGTGAAGGGCGCTGGCGGATGCGCTTCGTGATGCCTGGCGAATTCACGCTCGACACGCTTCCCACGCCTCCGACCGACATCACGCTGGAGGAAGTTCCAAGCCGTCGGATGGCGGCGATACAGTTCAGCGGCAATGCCCGCGAGGCCGAGCTGGCCGCGCCGCGAGAGGCGCTCGGCAACTGGATTGCCTCACGCGGCCTGACGCGCGTGGGCGATTACCAGTATGCCTTTTACGATGCGCCGATGGTGCCCGGACCGCTTCGCCGCAACGAGGTGATGATCGAGGTCGCCGCCGAATAGAAATCCGGTGGCGACCCCGATTGCGACCACCCGGGCTCAGGCGTCCTCGAATTGCTGCGAGTTGGGCGTGCCAAGCGAGGAAAGCCCTGTTTCGCGCTCCCATTGCTCGAACTCGTCGCGGCTGAGCAGATAGCGCTTGCGCGCCTCGGCGAAACTGATCGCGCGGTCATGGACCGCTTGAACCACGTCGGCCTTTCGCGAACGCGACCAGTGCACACGGTGTGAGGTCGGCAGCCCATAGCGGCGGATAGCCTCGGCGATCGATATGTCCTTAGGGTAAGCCATGTGATCGAACTCCTGTTTGAGCGACATTGCGCGAGCCATTTCCCGTCCGCACGGGGCAGTTCATGCCCAGGGAGTTAATCAGGGGCTGCGAAACAGGGTTAAGAGAGCATTGATGCCATTCGATGTGCCGCGTGCGCGACGAACCGAGGGCGAAGTGTCGGGAGCGTTTACACACGTCTTTTCAACGGGAAGGGGCGACACCCGTTGCCAGGTGCCGCCCCTTCTGATTCCTGCTCGCGACCCGCAGGCCACGCGCCCAAGTTCTAGTCGTCCATCAGATGCTGCATCAGGTAGATATACTGAAGCGCCTGGAGCCGGGCGCGTTGTTCGTTGTCGACCCCGCCCGAATGGCCACCCGTGGTGTCTTCATAGTAATAATAGGGCTGGCCCAGCTCCTTGAGCTTGGCCGCGCCCTTGCGCGCATGGGCTGGATGGGTGCGATCATCGGCGGTTGAGGCCCACAGGAACGGCGTGGGATAGTCCACTCCGGCGACGATCTTCTGGTAGGGCGAATAGCCTTCGATCCATTCGCGCTGTTCGGGGATGCGCGGATCGCCATATTCGCCGATCCACGATGCCCCGCGCCCAATCAGGTGATAGCGCAGCATGTCGAATAGCGGGATCTGCACGATCGCCGCTCCGAACAGGTCGGGACGCTGGGTGAAGGCGGTGCCGACCAGCAATCCGCCCTGCGAGCCGCCCTGAATGCCGAGATGCTCCGGGCTGGTGAACCCGCGGGCGACGAGGTCTTCGCCCACTGCGATGAAGTCGTCCCAAGTGCGCTGCTTGTTCTCGCGGATCGCGGTCTGGTGCCAGCCGGGGCCGAATTCGCCGCCGCCGCGCAGATTGGCGAGGACGTAGGCGCCGCCCTTTTCGAGCCACAGCTTGCCGGTCGAGCCGAGATAGCCGGGCAGGCGCGGAACCTGGAACCCGCCATAGCCGGTCATCAGGACCGCGGTGTTGCCGTCCATTTGCATCCCTGCAGGCTTGACGATGAAATAGGGGATCTTCGTCCCGTCCTTGCTCACCGCCTCGTGCTGTTCGACCTCCATCCCGGCCGCATCGAAATAGGCCGGCGAGGTCTTGATTACCCGCGGCGTTTCGGCGCCGTCGCTATAATAGAGCGTGGTCGGTTCGAGGAAGCTTGAAACGGTGAACATGATCTGGTCGGTTTCGTCCGAAGCGGTCTGGACGGCGACAGTCGCGTTGTCGGGCAGTTCGACTTCCTCGCTGACCCACTTGCCGTCGACGAAATTGAACTGGACCACCTTGCCGATCACGTTGTCGAGCATGGCGACGAACAGCGCGTTGCCGGTGATGGCGCCGCCGCGCTTGGTCTGGCGCTCGCCCGGAGCCCAGACCAGCGTCTTCTTCGCGCCATTGGGATCGGCCTTCCACTCCTCGAGATCGACCGCGATCAGGCTGTCAGCGGGGAAGGTCTGTCCACCCACTTCCCAGTCGACATCGGTCGAATAGAGCAGGTGCCCATCGACGATGCCGTAGGGCGATGCCTTCTTGGGAATGTCGAGTTGGAGCCACTTGCCGTCCTTCTCCACGAAATATTCGGCTTCGTGAAAGCTCACCCCGCGAAACGCGGTGCGGGCGTGGATCTTGCCGGTATTGTCGCGCAGCAGGCTCGCCCCGGCCCACACGTCTTCGGGCTGACCGCGGAAGACTTCGGGCGCATCGGCGATATCGGTTCCGCGCTTCCAGACGCGGCTGGTGAAGGGATATTCGCTGTCGGTGAGCGTTCCCTCGCCAAAGTCGCGCCCGACCAGCAAGGTACCCTCGTCGATCCAGGATACGCCGCCCTGGCTCTTTTCCTCGAGCAGGAAACCATTTTCGACAAAGCTCTTGGTCGCGGTATCGAATTCTCGCAGGACCGTGGCATCCTCGCCGCCATCGGAAAGCGCGATCATGCACTTGGTGAGCGCGGGCGGAAGACAGGTCGAACCCTTGTAGACCCACTCCTTGCCCTCGGCTGCGGCGAGCGCGTCGATATCCAGCACCGTCTCCCATTCGGGATTGTCGGTCTGATAGGATTCCAGCGTGGTCCGGCGAAGCAGTCCCTTGGGGTTATCCTTGTCCTGCCAGAAATTGTAGAGACCGTCTGGGCGGAACGAGACGAACGGGATGCGGTCTTCGCTGTCATAGATCGCCAGCGCTTCAGCCTTGAGCTGTTCGAACCGGGGATCGGCTTCGAATGCGGCGAGGGTGCGGGTGTTCTCCGCCCGGACCCAGTTCAGCGCCTCGTCGCTGCGCGCTTCTTCAAGCCAGATGTAGGGATCTTCCTCCGGTCCGGGCACGCCGGTCGTGTTCATGTGGTCATCGGCGTGTGCGCCGGTCGCAGCTGTAATCGTCATGGCAACCGCCATTGCAAGCGTTGAAACAAGTTTCAAAGATTCTCTCCGTCCTCGGGTATTTCACAGGTTCATGTGGATGTTAGACGGGGGCATGTGAAGGCCGCCC
>JBFHIF010000101.1:0-5547 GCA_041596595.1 Erythrobacter sp.
GCCTTTTGCTCCGCTTCGCGGCGAGCCTGCTCTTCGGCCTTCGCCCTCGCCTCGGCCTCGCGGCGCGCCTTTTCTTCGGCTTTCGCCTTGGCTTTTGCCTCGGCTTCCCGGCGCGCCTTCTCCTCGGCTTCCGCCTTGGCGCGGGCCTCGGCTTCCTTCCGCGCCTTTTCTTCGGCCTCTGTCTTGGCCTTCGCTTCGGCTTCGCGGCGCGCCTGTTCTTCGGCCTCCGCCGCTTCCTGCGCCAGGCGTGCGGCCTGGGCGGCGGCGGCATCGCGCATCACTTCGCGCTCGCTACCGCCAGGGTCGATCAGCCGTAGACTGCGCGGCTGCCACGCCTTTTCGTCTAGGTCGCGGGTTCGCTCACGCTGCCGGTCCCCACGGGTCGCCGCGTCACCGCGTAGAGCGTTACAATCAATCCAATCAAGATCAGCGGTATGGTCAGCCATTGTCCCATCGACAGTCCGGTGCGAGCCGCGAATTCTGCAAGCTGTGGATCGGGTTCGCGGAAGAATTCGTTAACAAAGCGAGCCATCCCGATCCCGAGCGTGAATACACCCACCAGCAAGCCGGGACGATAGCGCGCCCCGGTCTTCCAGAACAGCAGCATCAGCACGATCAGCAGCGCGAGCCCTTCGAGCCCGGCCTGATAGAGCTGGCTGGGGTGCCGGGCGATCTCGCCCGCGCGCGGATCGGGGAACACCATCGCCCAGGGAACATCGCTCGCGCGGCCCCACAATTCGCCGTTGTTGAAATTGGCGAGCCGCCCCAGCATCATGCCCAGTGGCACGTTGACCGCGATATAGTCGCAGACCCGCAGAAACGCGAGATTGCCGCGCCGGGTGACCCACGCGATCGCGAGCAGCACCCCGATCACCCCGCCGTGGAAGCTCATCCCGCCCTCCCACAGCTTGAACACGTCGAGCGGATTGTCCCACAGGCCCGGATTGTAGAAGATCGCATAGCCCAGCCGGCCACCCAGAATCACCCCGAGCGTGCAGTAGAAGAACAGGTCGTCGGCATGGCGCTGCGCCATCGGGGCGCCTGGCTGCCTGATCATTTTCGACAGGTGCCAGTAGGCGAAGATGACCCCGATCAGATACGCAAGCGAATAGAACCGTAGCGTAAAAAAGCCGAGATCGATCCCCGGTCTCAAACCCAGATCGGCCCAGTAGATCGGATCGGCGGCGGCGCTGCTCGCGGCAAGTAGTGACAGCAAGAAAGGAACCTCTTAATAGCCCAACCGGAAAGCTGCGCTGGCAATCGAACTTTGCGCGGCTTGTGGCACAGCGGCGCGTCGGGGGAAAGGGGCAAGGGGTGGCCCCGCACGATACGCGCCGATGGGCCCGATGGCTCTCTCGGGAGCCAGGCGCCGCGCCGCGATTTGGCAGCGCCCGATAGAGAGCTTGAAGGAGAGTAAGCAAGCATGCCGACCCAGCTGGACAACGCGCTCGATGCCATCATCACCGAGCTGACCAAGGACGATCAGCCTTTCGCGACGACCCCGTTCGAACGCGACGGGGTCGAAATGCCATCCTTCGTCAACGCGCCGCCGACGCTCGCGCATTATTTCGCGCATTTCTGCAACGAACATAAGGACGTGCCCTTTCTCGTCGATGGCGACACCCGGCTCACTTTCGGCAAGACCTATGCCGCCGCGGTCTGCGTCGCCGAAGGCCTGGTCAAGCATCACGGGGTCAAGAAGGGCGACCGGGTCGGGATTGCCGCGCGCAACTCGGCCAACTGGATCATCGCCTATATGGGCGTCATCATGGCGGGCGGCTGCGCGACGCTTCTCAACGGTTTCTGGTCGGGCGAGGAACTCGCATACGGCGTGCGCCTCGCCGATTGCTCGATCGTGCTTGCCGATGCGGGCCGCGCCAAGCGCCTCGAGGGGACCGATCATTCGGCCAAGATCGTGCTGTTCGATCATGGCGGCAAGCCGTCCGATGGCCTGTCGAGCGTGTGGGCCGATCCCACCGAGGAAAACCAGTCGGTCGCGATGCGGATGCTGGGTGAACTGGGGCCGGACGATATCGCCACAATCCTCTACACTTCGGGGTCGACCGGCAATTCGAAAGGCGCATGGTCCGACCACCGCGGCGTGGTCCACGGGGTGTTTTCCTATATCAGCCAGAGCGCGATGGCGAAGGTCCTGCTCGAAAGCCAGGGCGGGCCGCTCACCGACCAGCCCTGCGCGCTGATCGCGGTGCCGCTGTTCCACGTTACCGGAGAGGTGCCGCTGTTCCTCCAGAGCTACGGCATCGCGCGCAAGCTGGTGCTGATGCCCAAGTGGGACGGCGAGGAAGCGCTGCGCCTGATGGAAGCCGAGAAGGTCACCTATTTCGTTGGCGTTCCGCTGATGAGCTACGAGATCGCCACCCATCCCAACCGCGACAAGTATGACCTGTCGGCGTGCAAGAGCTTCGCCGCGGGCGGCGCGCCGCGCCCGGTCGACCACGTCACCAAGATCAAGAAGGCCTTTCCCGAAGGGTTCCCGCTGCTCGGCTACGGACTGACCGAGACCAATGCGGTCGGGTGCGGCAATTTCAACGAGAACTATCTCGCCAAGCCCGGATCGACCGGGCGGGCATCGAAGCCGATCGTCGATCTTCGCATTCTCGATGATGACGGCAACGAATTGCCCCAGGGGCAGATCGGCGAGGTGTGCATCCGCTCGGTCGCCAATTTCCGTGGCTACTGGCAGAACGATGCTGCGACCCGCGACGCCTTCACCGACAACCAGTTCTTCCGCACCGGCGATCTCGGCTATCTCGACGAGGACGACTACCTGTTCATCGTCGATCGCAAGAAGGACATCATCATTCGCGGCGGCGAGAACATCTCGTGCATCGAGGTGGAGGACGCGATCTACGCGCATGACGATATCGTCGAGTGTTCGTGTTTCGGCCTGCCCGACGAGCGCATGGGCGAGGTTCCCGCGGCAGTGATCCGCGTCAAGGACGGCAGCGAGCCGATGACCCCGGCGAAGCTGCGCGAATTCCTGCTCAGCAAGACCGCGCCGTTCAAGGTTCCGCTCGAGGAGCACATCTTCGTCGTTTCGGACGTCTTGCCGCGCCTCGGCACGCAGAAGATCGACAAGAAGACGCTGCGCCAGCTTTACACCGAACGGATGGCCGAAGTCTGATCGCCGGGTCCGCTGCGCCTGACCGGCCCTCGATGAGCGACGCCACCCCGCCCCCCGCGCCGCGCCACGCCGCCAGAAGGGTGAGCCATCAGCGCGCGGTGATCGACCGGCGCGAACTGGCCGCGCGGGTCGATGCGATCATTGCCGAGAATGGCGACAAGGCGCGGCAGAAGGTGGTCGAGGTGCTGCGCGAGGCGCTCGAGGCCGGCCGCGAGGAGCTTGCCCGGCGATTGCTCGAGAAGCCTTCGGCGGGGCACGAATGCACCGCAGGGCACGCATTCCTGATCGACCAGTTGCTGCGGGTGATCCACGATTACGTCACCGCTCACGTCTATCCTGCCGCGAACCGCTCCTCCGCCGAACGGCTCGCGATCCTCGCCGTCGGGGGATACGGGCGATCGGAGATGGCGCCGCATTCGGATGTCGATATCGCCTTCATCACTCCGATGAAGCGTTCGCCGTGGTGCGAGCAGGTCATCGAGGCGATGCTCTATCTGCTGTGGGACCTGGGCCTCAAGGTCGGTCATTCGAGCCGCACTGTCGCCGACACAATGGCGATGGCGCGGCAGGACCTGACGATCCGCACCGCCTTGCTCGAAGGGCGGCTGGTGTGGGGCGACCAGGCGATCTACGCCGAACTGCGCGAGAAATTCTGGCGCGACGTCGTGCGCGGCAGCGAGAAACAGTTCCTCGCGCTCAAGCTCGAGGAACGCAACCAGCGGCACAAGCGCATGGGCGACAGCCGCTACGTCGTCGAACCCAACGTCAAGGACGGCAAGGGGGGCTTGCGCGATCTCCAGACGCTCTACTGGATCGGCAAATACATGCACGGGGTCCAGAGCGCCGCCGAGCTCGTCGATGTCGGGCTGTTCACCCCTTCTGAATATCGCGGGTTTCGCGGGGCCGAGGCTTTCCTGCTGGCGGTGCGGTGTCACATGCACATGATCACCGACAGGGCCGAGGACCGGCTGACCTTCGACCTCCAGCGGCAGGTCGCCGAACGGATGAATTTCGCCGACCGGCCGGGCAAGAGCGCGGTCGAACGCTTCATGCAGTTCTATTTCCTGCAGGCCAAGCGGGTGGGCAGCCTGACCGGCGTATTCCTCGCCCATATCGAGGAAGAAAACGCGCGCGCGCCGGTGCGCAGTGGCTTTTTCGCCGGGTGGAGCGCGAGGCGGCGCGAGCGCAAGGGCTTTCTCATTGAAAACGGGCGGATCCGCGCGCCCGGCAATGACTGGTTTCGCGAGGACCCGGTGCGACTGATCGAGCTGTTCCAGCTGGCCGAGGCCGAAGGCGTCGAGGTCCACCCGCAGACCATGCGGCAGGCCAATCGCGACGCCAAGCTGATCACCGCGGACATTCGCAAGGACCCGCGCGCCAACGCGATCTTCCTCGATCTGCTCGCGGGTCGAAACGATCCCGAGGTTGCGCTGCGATGGATGAACGAGGCCGGGGTGTTCGGCCGCTTCGTCCCCGATTTCGGACGCGTCAACGCGCAGATGCAGTTCGACATGTATCACCACTACACGGTCGACGAGCACACCATCCGCGCGATCGGACTGCTGAGCCAGATCGAGCGCGGACTGCTCGAAAAGGACCATCCGCGCGCGAGCAGCCAGATCCACAAGGTCGCATCGCGCCGCGCGCTCTATGTCGCGGTCCTGCTCCACGATATTGCCAAGGGGCGCGGCGGCGACCATTCGGTGCTCGGCGCGGATGTCGCGCGCGAGCTGTGTCCGCGTTTCGGACTGGACGCGCGCGAGACCGAACTCGTCGCCTGGCTGGTCTTGCAGCACCTGCTGATGAGCCGCACCGCGCAGAAACGCGACCTCACCGATCCCAAGACGATCGAGGATTTCGTCGCCGAGGTCCGCACGCTCGAACGCCTGCGCAATCTCGCGATCCTCACCGTGGTCGATATCCGCGCGGTCGGACCGGGCACGTGGAACAGCTGGAAAGGCCAGCTGATCGGCGAATTGTACGACGCCGCGCAGGAACGCCTGCGGCTCGGACACAAGCGCACCGGGCGGCGCCAGCGGGTCGAAACCAAGAAGGCCGCCACGCGCGAGATCCTCGGAGAAAAGGCCGATCTGGTCGAACAGATCGGGTCGCTGATGAACGATGCCTACTGGATCGCCGAACCCGAGGACATCATCGCCAAGAACTTCGTCCAGTATGAGGAAGCGCGCCGGATATCCGATCAGCTGTCGATCCATTGCGAGGCCGACGAGGAACGCGGCGCGACCCTCGTCAGCGTGATCGCGGCGGATCATCCGGGCCTGTTCTACCGCATGGCCGGCGGGATTCACCTCGCGGGCGGCAATATCATCGATGCCCGGATCCACACCGCGATGAACGGCTATGCCTTCGACAATTTCCTGGTGCAGGACCAGAACGCGCGC
>JBFHIF010000102.1:0-5546 GCA_041596595.1 Erythrobacter sp.
TCGCACATATTCGATCACCAGATCGGCCGGCCCGTTCGAGGTGCGACCCGACGCGGCTTCGAAATCGAGAACCGAATCGATAATGGCCGCCTCGCGTGTCTCGGGATCGTGGACCACGTAGGTGACCGTGTTGGTCGCCTCATCGAAGAACCCGGCGATCGACGGTCGCAGGTTCTTGTCGGCGCGTGCTGCCTCGATAATCTCGGCGGATCGCGCCAATACGGTGTCTTGCTCGGCCATTTCGGGTTTCACCTCCTGAGTGTCTCTAAATGGGAGACGAGGCACTCATCGGCAAGTTCCATCTCTGGAGCCGTGCAAGCAAGGCCCCAATTTTGCAATTTGCACACGCCAACGGCTGTGCGGGCACTTGCCTGCACAGCCGCTCGCTGGTCGCACCGTTAGGGCGTGGGGGCCGTGGCCCTGAAGTCGGTCCGGGTCAGAACCCCAGGCCGAGGTTCAGCCCAACGCTGGCATCGGGTGCATCATCTGACAGGCCTGCGCGCGCATTGATTCCGAGTTGCAGCTGGGAGGAGAGGCCCGTGGCAAAGCCGACACCGACCGACTGGCGATCGCTCACGTTCTGCGTCGCAGATTGTTCGTAATTGTAGGACAGGGTGGCCGAGCTTTTCTGCCCGAGAAGGAAATGGCTGCCTGCAGAGCCCGACACGGTGTTCCTCACGTCGAAGCCTTCGGGCTCGCCGGTGATGGTATAGCCTGCGCTAACGAAGGGGATGACCTCGCCAAAGCGACGCGAGAGCTGTCCGCTGACACCATAATCCACCTCGCCGGTTCCCAGCGCCTTCTCACGCGAAGCCGTCGGCACCTTAACGTTACCGGCGATGAAGGCGTTCACGCTTCCGAGCGGTAGCTGGTAGCCGGCCTGCAATGCGAGATCGCCGATCCCCTCGCGCGTGACATTGTTGGTCTGGGTGGTCGGCTGCGCGAAAAGCGGAGTGCCGAACAATCCCCCCTGGCTGACGATCAGTTCCTCGGGCGCGGAAGTCTTCAGGTAGGGGATCGACGCGGAGAGTGAGAAACGGCCCACCTGCGCGGCTACGCCTGCACTGACCGAAGTGGTTTCGTAATCCTGTCCGTCGAGATCGCCGGTGACGTAATCCGCACCCACGAGAAGCGTGACGCGCTGTTCGCTCTCCGCCTTTTGCGGCTGGGGAGACTGCGCGTCCTGCGCCAGTGCAGGGGCAGACAGAAATGGCACGATAAGGGCAAGTTTGCAGATATGCATCGAGGGTGGCTCCTGTGTTCTGATGGGCCGGTGCGCGGCCTTGTTGATTGATCAAACGAGCGCCGACCCTCGTTTCATCCGCGCATCTCCGAACTTTTTGCCGACCATCGCTTGAGCGGGTCGGGGCGCGAGCCGAAGTTCGCCCTCGGCCACGCGGCTCGACCCCATCGGAAAATCATCAGCATAGGATCGGCTGCCGATCATGGAGATTGCGGCATCCTGCGCACAGGAAAGGACTGGTCCCGCAACTGGAGTCACCCGTCATGTGCTGTTCTATCCGGACAATCGCCGTCCTCTTGCTTGGCGCTTCGCTTGTCTCGGCCTGTGGAGGGGGCGGCGCGTTTCAATCGGGGTCCAGGATCGATCCCGTGGCCGGCCCGGCGCCTTCGCCCACCCCGTCGCCCACTCCCTCGCCTACCCCTGCGCCCACCTATGGAGGCGTGATCAAACCGGAAGTCCTGACCGTAGGAACCTCTGCGGGAACGGTGACGGTGGCGGTTTCGGAAACCAATGTCCTCGGGCCATCGCGTGATGCATCTCTATCCGGCTCGAAGGACATCGCGCATACCGTCTCCTCAACGCCGTCGGGGCCCGACGCGCGCATTTCGATCGACTTCGATGATTATGCGGGGCGTTACCGGATGACTCTCCCCGATGGCGGATCGGGGGTTCTCGAACTTACCGGGCTGAACGGCTCGGCTGGCCAGATTGCATCCGCGACGGTTCACAACCTCGTCGATCCTGCGGGTGTCACCATAGCAACGGTCGTGCTGCCCGTGCCTTTCGTAAAGAACTTGCCCTTTACCTACTCGCATTTCGGCCAATGGACGTCGTTGACACCCCATCCGGACAACAGCGCCACGCAGGTGGCGGGATGGTTCGCGTATGGAATCGAGGCTCCGGGCGATGTGGTGCCGCGGCAGGGAACTGGAAGATACGAAGCGCAAGTGCACGCCAATTCCTCGATGGACCCGTTCGAAGTGAGCGGGTCGGCGACGCTGGTCTTCGATTTCGCGCGAGGGCAGCTGAGCGGACAGATGCACCCTGTCCATTTCACCAACGGTTTCTACCCGGATCTCGATTACGATTACGGCATCTTCACGTTCGTCGATACGCTCTACTCCATTGGCAGCGCACGATATTCCGGCGCTTTTGCCAAGGATGGTAACCTCGTTGCCGGATCGTGGTTTGATGGCAGCATCACATCTCCTTACGGCAATGAGGTGATCGGCCGATTTGTCGCTCCATTCGACCGCAACGGGAAGGCGGGAACGCTGACCGGGATCTGGATCGGCAAGAAGAATTGAGCCGTGCTTGCGATCTGCCTTTCGCTCGCATCGCTGGAGCCGCCTGTTGCTGCGGAAGCAGAAGCAGTGAACAGCAAAGCGGCGCAGGTATCGGTGATCGAGGCTGACGCGCGGGCCATGCTCGCGCTGGCGCAGAACGCTCTGGCGAACAAGCGGCCCGACCTGGCGCGCAGCATCTACGAGGCGCTCGTGCGCGATAGCGACCCGGGGATACGCAACGAGGCACGCTATCGCCTCGCTATTATCGCGGCAGAGGGGGAAGACTGGGAACGCTCGATCGCTCTTCTTCGGGCGGTTCTGGTCGAGGATCCCGCGGCGCAGCCCGTTCGGCTGCAACTTGCGCTGGCACTTGCCCGCGCAAAGGATTTTTCCGGCGCGCGGGCTGCGCTTCGCGAGGCGGGGTCCCGGCCGCTTCCGCCGATCGTGGCGCGTCATGTCGAACGGCTCTATGCCCGGCTCGGAGAACACCGGACTTCGGGGATCGATATGACCGTGTTTCTGGCCGGTGACAGCAATGTTAATCGGGCCACCCGTTCGGACACGATCGGCACCGTGATCGGCGATTTCATTCTCGACGAGGATGCGAGGCCGGTGTCGGGGACCGGCATAGGCGTGAATTCGGAAGCTTTCGTGCGAAGGCCACTGGGCGAACGAAGCGCCATGCTTCTGAACGCAGCGCTGCTCGGCGAAATGTATCGTGATCCGCATTTCAATGACATCGCGGCTGTGGTCTCGACAGGCGTCGAATTTCCGCTGGCTGGCGGGCGCGGTCGGGCTCTTGCAGGGATCCAGCGGCGCTGGCTCGGCGGGGAAAGATTGCTGGATAGCATCGAATTGGGCCTCGAGTGGCGAAAGCCGATCGCGCCGTGGGCCCAGATGCGCACCAATCTCGGCGTTGCACGCCAGACCTTCGCGTTCAACCCGCTCCAGGATTCGCACCTGCTGAACGCCTCCGGCCGCATCGATGCAACGCTCGGAACGCGATCGGGCATCAGCATCGAAGTCGCTGTTGCAAGGCAACTGGCACGCGACCCTGCCTATTCGCTCACCAGCGGCAGGGCAGGGCTCTCCGCCTGGCGTGAATTTGGCCCATTGTCGCTGTTCGCGACCGCATCCTATCAGCGGCTGGAAGCGGATGATCGCCTGGCGCTCTTGCCGGTCCGGCGGAAGGAGGATCAGGTCCGTGCCTCCATCGGTGCAGGTCACCGCGCCTTGAACTGGCAGGGATGGACCCCGCGCCTGCACGCCATATGGGAGCGCACCGAGAGCTCGATAGAAATCTACAGCTACCAGCGCGTGCGCGGAGAAATCAGGTTCGCGCGCGGATTCTGATACCGGGTCACGAAACGGTCAGCGCCCCCCTGATGAAGGGATCCGGCCAGATGCCTCGCCGACGCCAGAAATCGGTATAGCCGAGCCTTTCGCAGAGCGCGCCAAAACGTGGATCTGCGCGCATGGCTTTTGTCGCGGGAGTGAACAGCCATTGCGTTTCGCGCCAACCGGCATGCGCGTAAACACCGCTGCCGGCCTTGCGGTCATTGAGCAGACCGGAAAAATCACCCCGCCCGAACAGCAGCGTTTCGGTCGACGCGTAAGCGGCATCGACTTCGCCCAGTTCGGACAGCAGCATGATTGCATTGGCAACGATGCCCGCCCGGCCGGGCTGAAAGTCGGTCGACATCTCTCGCACGATCGCGAGGTCACGCGCCGACCCCTCGGAAAGAGCCAGCAGGCCCGAACGCCAGAGGGTCAAGGCGGTATCGTCAAGCTTCAGCTTGGCGCCTACGCTATCGAGGATCGACAAGGCTTGAGCGGGACGACCAGAGAAAGCCAGCACGGTCAGGATCGCGTTCCACACGAGCGGATATTCGGGCCACAGGTTCGCGGCCTTTTCCAGCACGCGGTCGGCCTCGGCGATGCGTCCGAAGATCCAGTGCTTGAGACCGCGCCTGAATTGCAGGACGGGTGCGAACGGCTCGTGGCGGATACCGGCTTCGTTGACATCCCAGGATTCCGCGCAACGCCCGGTCGCCTGGAGAAAGCTTGCAAGATAGGTGCTGGCGGCAATGGTATCGGGGTTGCGCGTGAGGATTTGCACCAGTTCGCGCTCGAAAGCGACCCAGTCGCCCGCTCGAAACCGCAGGATCGCCATGGCGGTGCGTGCATTGGGATCGTACCGATCGAGAGCCAATGCCTGCTCCGCTGCTGCCTTGGCGGCCTCGAGCGTTGAAGAATTATCGGGACCGCCAGGCGTCTCCCAGAATTCGAGCTGAGCGATCGCCAGCCAGCCCCAGCCTTCCGCCCGCCGGGGGGCAAGCTGCGTCACCTCGGTAAAGATGCCGAGCAGGTTAGCGACCATATCCGGCCTTGCAACGAGATAGGCTTCGCGTCCCTCTTGCAGGAGCCTGTCGGCCCTTTCGGTCCTCGATTCCGCCGTCAGCCACCACGCTGCGCCCCCGGCTGCTGCGATCGCCGCTGCCCCGGTGCCCAGAAGCACGGTTCTGCGGGGGACCCGGGAGGATGGTGGGGCAATTTCATCGCGGTCGACCTGATCGATGGAAGGGGCCAGCGTCAGGCGGTAGCCCACGCGCGGAATGGTCTCGATGGTAAAGCCTGCACCGGCTTCGCGGATCGCGCGCCGCAATTCTCCGATGGCGCGGTTGACGGCGTCCTCTCCGACAAAGGTGCCATTCCAGCATTGCTGCATAAGGTCCTCGCGGGTCAAAACCTGTCCGTCGGCGTCGTGGAACGCGAGCAGCACCTGCATCACCCGCGGTTCGAGTTTCGCCTTACCCCGATCGCTCACGAGCAGTCTGGTGGAGGGTTTGACCTGCACATCGCCGATCTCGAAATCATCGCGGCGGGCAAGGTCGAACATCGGGTTGTCGTTCATCGATCGCCTGCCATTCTTCCGGGTTGGGATGCGTGCATAGCCATGCCCTAGAACCGCAGCTCGATACCTGCGGTGACGGCACGGGGATCGCCGAGAGTGGCGA
>JBFHIF010000103.1:0-5535 GCA_041596595.1 Erythrobacter sp.
AATCAGCCCTGTCTCATCATGCGCGACGGCGAGATGATCGAACCCGCGCTCAAGGCCAGCGGCATGAAGCGCGAAGACGTGATCGCCAAGCTCCGCGAGGCCAATGTGCTCGACATCTCGAAGGTGCGCGCCGCCATCCTCGAGACGACCGGCGACGTCTCGATCCTGCACGGAAGCGACACGCTTGACGAAGCGCTCCTTCGCGATGTCCGTACCGTCTAGGTCCTAAGCGGCGTCGGCTTCAGACGTCTCCAGCCAGTCCAGCAAAGCGGCGAGACAGTCGCGGGCCAGCAGCTTGCACCGTTCCGGTGACCAGCCCTGCTCGGGTTCGGGTGCTTCGGCGATATCCTTGTACGGCATCTCGAGCGTCATCGCACAGGCGCCGTAACGCTCTGCGACAAGGTTGGTGCTGATACCGAGATTGGCCTTGCCTTGTGCGGCCTTGGGATAGCCGAGCTTGGTCTGAAAATCGGGGGTTCGCCGGTCGAGAATGCGCTGATAGCGATAGAATTGCTCGCCATGCTCGTCGGTCCAGCTCGGGATGCCCTCATAGCCGGCCAGGAAAACGGCCGGGATCGCCTCGTCGCCATGGACGTCCATCGCGAAATCGACCCCGGTCTCGTCCATCCTGTTGCGGATCGCGAGCACTTCGGGCGATTTCTCGGCGCTCGGCTGGGACCATTCACGGTTGAGGTTGGTGCCCACCGCATTGGTGCGAAGATGGCCGCGCTGCGATCCGTCGGGGTTGCAATTGGGCACGATATGCAGCCGCACGCGGCTGCGCAGCGCGCGGGCGACCGGGTCAGTCGGATCGGTCAGGCATTCGAGCGCGCCTTCCATCCACCATTCGGCCTGGGTCTCGCCGGGATGCTGGCGGGCATAGAGCCAGACTTGGACATCGCCTTCGCCCATTTCGAGCATGTCGAGCGGCTGACCGTCGAGCGTGGTCGCGAGGCGGACGAGTTCGATCCCTTCGCACGATGCTGCTTCGGCGACGAGGTCGTGGTGCCTTTCCATCGAATAGGGAGCGAAATAGGCGAACCAGCTAATATTGGATGCTGGGGTGTAGCGGATCGTCAGCGTGCCGCCGCTTTCATTCTTGTCGAAACTGCTGGGCGCACGGCTCCAGTATTCGCGATCTTCGGACACGCAGGCATCATAATCTGGCCAGCCACCCGGATAGGCGCTTTCGTTGAGCCCTGTGATCTTGAGTTCGATCGGCTCGCCGGCCTTGCCGGTGACGCGGAAATGAAACCACTGGGCAAATTCGCTCATGTGGTCGGTGCGAATCGCGAGGCTTGCGCGGCTGTCTTCAATGGACAGCACTTCGATGTTGCCGCTGTCGAAGGCGGCATCAATGGAGATAGCAGTCATGGGGTCCTTTCGAGTTCCTCGACCGTTACTTGCACCGTCTCGCCATTGCCACCCGGAAAATCGCGAAACAGGGCCGCAGTCAGGGCATTGGCGCTGGCTTCGATATTCGAATAGGGCGAATCCATGCTGGTCGGCAGTTGCGCGCGGCCTTCCCACAGCGTGTCGCCCGATGCCGAAGCGATCCGCACGAACAGCTCGCTGACGATTTCGGGCCTTGCGCCGTTCCCACCCAGATTGATGCCAAGACCCACACCCACGCCGCTACCATAACTCCCGGTGCTGCCGCCGACACCGACGCTGACCGGGCTTCGTCGGCCCGACGTCACGCGGTCGATCGGATCGCGGCTGGTCCTCACGCTCGCGGTCTGAGCGGACGCGGACGGGCGATCGGCGATCGCGTAACCCAGCGCCGAGAGCTCAGCGGCCAAGGCTGCACGAAAGGCATTCTGAGCGCGTAGATTGGTCATCTCCTCCGGAAAAGTGATCGCGATCTGGCCTTCGCCAAGGCCCACCGGGCTGGCAGCGACAAACCGAGTTACCTCTATTGGTCCGGTATAGGCGCTAGTGCACGCTCCCAGCCCGGATAGGGAAAGGATCGCTGCAATGACCGTTACTGACTTGTGCATGAGGGCATACTCCTTGGCCTTTCCTTATAGCGAACGAGAGGGCGGGCAAGTTCCGGACGCTTAACGGAGAGGGTGGATAGATGAGGTTGGGAAGCTTTTCGCGAAAGCGTAGTCTGGTATGTGAACGCACATGAATTCAAAAGACATTCAATTCGATAGGCCCTGCGTACTGGTAACCGGCGGGGCAGGCTATATCGGTAGCCACGCGGTGCTGGCGCTCAGGGATGCCGGGTGGCCGGTGGCGGTGATCGACAACCTGTCGACCGGGTTTCGCTTCGCGGTCCCCGAAGGCGTTTCCTTCTATGAAGGTGACATTGCCGACACTGACCTGGTCGCGCGGATCATCAGCGAGCATGCGGTCGGCGCAATCATGCATTTCGCCGGGTCTATCGTGGTCCCCGAAAGCGTCGCCGACCCGCTCAAATATTACCATAACAACACCGCCAAGAGCCGCACTCTCATCGAGGCGGCCGTGACCAATGGGGTGCGCCGATTCATCTTTTCCTCGACCGCGGCGACCTATGGAACGCCCGAGACCTCTCCGGTGACCGAGGATACGCCGCTCGTGCCGATCAATCCCTACGGCTGGTCGAAACTGATGACCGAGCAGATGCTCGGCGACACGGCAAAGGCGCACGCTCTGGATTATTGCGCGCTGCGCTATTTCAATGTCGCCGGGGCGGACCCGCAGGGGCGCTCAGGCCAGTCGACGGCCGGGGCGACGCACCTCATCAAGGTCGCGGTCGAGACGGCGCTGGGCAAGCGCGACCATGTCAGCATATTCGGTACCGATTACGATACGCCTGATGGGACCGGTGTTCGCGACTACATCCATGTCTCGGACCTTGCCGCCGCGCATGTCCTCGCGCTCGAGGCCTTGTCCGCGCATTCCGGGCGCTCGATGACGATGAATTGCGGTTACGGGCGTGGTTTCTCGGTGCTCGAAGTGCTCGATGCGGTCGACCGGGTGACCGGTCACAAGATCGAACGAAAGTTCGAGCCGCGCCGTGCTGGCGACCCGGCTGCGCTGGTTTCGGACCCCTCGCTGCTGCGCGCGACTCTCCCGTGGGAGCCCCGCCATGACGACCTCGACACGATCATCGCGCACGCTCTGAAGTGGGAGCGAAAGCTGTCCGAAATCAGAGGCGATGCTTGACTTGTCGCGATTCGGCGCTTAGGCGCGCGCTTGAATTCTCGGCATCGGAGACCATCTCCGGTGCCTGTTTTATTCCCGGGAAAGAACCATGAAAATCCGCAACAGCCTCAAGTCGCTGAAGAACCGTCACCGCGATTGCCGCGTCATCCGTCGCCGCGGTCGCACCTACGTGATCAACAAGACGAACCGCCGGTTCAAGGCTCGCCAGGGCTGAAGACCAGGTTGGTCGGTCGCCCCTAAGGGCGGCCGTTCGTGCTTAGCGGCCCGCCTCCGACAGGAGAGCGGGCCGCAGCCGTTTTGACCGGAGCTGTCGGTGAATCCCCAAGGCAAGATCGCGGTATTCGACGTCGGGCGAGTCCTGTTCCGCTGGAACCTGCGCTACCTGTTCGAAAAGATGATCGATGATCCCGAGGAGCTGGATTGGTTCCTCGATCACGTCGTTACTGAGCAATGGCATTTCCGCCATGACCACGGAGCGACACTTGGCGAGATGCTGCCTGTGCGGATCAGGCGGTATCCGGCCTATGCGCTCCACATCGCGGCCTATGCGGCCCGGTTCAACGAGACCATACCTGGCCCGGTCGTTGGCGTGCATGCGCTGGTTCATCGTCTGCGCGCCCGCGATGTGCCGCTCTATTGCCTGACCAATTTCGGGGACGAGCTGTTTGCCCAGTTCCGGGCCGGACAGCCGATATTCGACCTCTTCGAGGACATCGTCGTGTCGGGCACCGAGAAGGTCGCGAAACCCGATCCGGCGATCTATGAAATCCTCGAGCGGCGCAGTCAGCGCCGCGGCGCGCAGATCTTCTTCACCGATGACAATCCCGCCAATGTTAAGGCGGCGCGAGATCGGGGATGGGATGCCCACCTGTTCACCGATGCTGACGCTCTGGAATCGCAGCTGCAGCAGACCGGACTGCTCTAGCACCCATTCGAGCGGGCGAGTGGGGGCTCGCCAAGGGCGCGCGCGACACCGCGGCGGTGCCGCGCGCGGTTTGAGGACCTACCGGCCGTTACATTGGGCAAGCTTGTCATCGGCAAGCTCTTCGCCCTCGGTGCTGAAGCTTACGATCGCTCCGACCTTTCGCGCGAGCGCGCGGCAGACTCGCACCGGGCGAGAGGTGGCTTCGTTGGCAATGCAGGTCGTGCCCTGGCACATCCACGCCACTCCACCGGCAACAGCGCGGCTGTCGGGCGCGGGCTGTTCGAGCTTGGCCGTGTAGTGGGGCGCGCTCTGCGCAGAGGCCGAGGATCCCAAAGTGCCGAAGGAAAGCCCGGCAAGCGCCGCAGCAAGTGCCATCGCAGGGAGGCGCGGGGAGAGGGTAAGCGAAGGGGTCATGTTTTCGAAATCCTTGTGATTATGAGGGAATTGCACGGAACCAAAGGTTGCAATTTGAAACCGTAATCCTGAGGCCACCTATGCGTTGGCCTGGCCATTGGCAAGCTTGAAAATCCGCTCAGGAAAGATTTTGCCTATTGAAAGGTTGGCGCTAGATAGGTTGCACAGAGAGGACTGAAATGGGCAATGTAAGAGAACCCCTTCGCGAACTGATCGAATGCGGGCTCCCGCAAGCTCTCGAAGTGATGGGTGAACGCTGGTCGTTCATGATCCTGCGCGCCAGTTTCAATGGTCTCAAGCATTTCGAGGAATTCCTCAGCGAACTCGGCATCGCCCGCAACATCCTGTCGAACCGCCTCGCCAAGCTGGTCGAACACGGGATTCTCAAGCGCGAGCCTTGCGCCGATGATCGGCGCAAGATCGAATATCGACTGACCGAAAAGGGGTTCGACCTGCTCCCTGCCATGCTCGCATTGCGCCAGTGGGGACAGAAATATGGCAGCGAATCGGTGAAGGAAGACCCGGTGCTGGTCGACCAGGCGGATCGGCTGCCGATTGGCCCGGTTTCGATTCTCGCTCACGACGGCCGTATCCTTGGCCACCAGGACCTCTCACTCGTTCGCCGTGAAGATGTCGGCAGGCGGGTCGACGGGTCGGTAGCCAGCCCGAGGGGGCCGATCGGCAGGGGAGACGTGGTCGATATCACGCAGGCAAAGCGCGCCAAAGCTGGCTGACGACCGGGAAAACGGCCCCGTCCGCACGCCCGACGGCCGGTATATCATCGTTCGTGGCCGCTTGTGGCGCGCAAGCAATCCCGATCTCCCTTCTGACTTGCACGAATGCCTGGTTCGCGAGCTGATGGATGCGCGGCGCGAGGTTGGCACGGCGAAGCGCTCGGGGGACGAGGCAGGGTTAACCCATGCCCGGGCGCGGGTTCAGCGGGCCAAGGTCGCGCTGGGCGAGCGCGGCCCCGTCTGGTGGAGCGATGGAGCGCCAGACGAAAACCGCAAGCTCGTGCATAACTCAAGCTATGCCGATTG
>JBFHIF010000104.1:0-5461 GCA_041596595.1 Erythrobacter sp.
CCACGGACGTGCCTCGAACGCATAAGGACGCGAGGTCAGTGCACCGACCGGGCAAAGGTCGATCACATTCGCGCTCAGCTCGTGTTCGGCGGCATGCTCGAGATAGGTCGTGATCTGCATGTCCTCGCCGCGATAGAGCGCGCCGATTTCGTCGACCCCTGCGATTTCCTCGGAAAAGCGCACGCAGCGGGTGCAATGGATGCAGCGGGTCATGATCGTCTTGATCAGCGGACCCATGTATTTCTCGTCGACCGCGCGCTTGTTCTCGTCGTAACGCGAGTAGCCGCGGCCATAGGCAACCGCCTGGTCCTGCAGGTCACACTCGCCGCCCTGATCGCAGATCGGGCAATCGAGCGGGTGGTTTATGAGGAGAAACTCCATCACCCCTTCGCGCGCCTTCTTCACCATTTCGGTGTCGGTGCGAATTTCCTGATTGTCGGCGGCTGGAAGGGCGCACGAAGCCTGGGGCTTGGGCGGGCCGGGCTTCACCTCGACTAGGCACATCCGGCAATTGCCGGCAATGCTCAGACGTTCGTGGTAGCAGAAACGCGGGATTTCCTTGCCGGCAAGCTCGCACGCTTGCAGCACAGTCGCCCCTGCCGGGACTTCGATTTCCTGTCCGTCTACGGTGACTTTAGGCATTACGAACGAGCCTTCTCAAGCGCTTCCATACCGGTCAGCGCCTTGTACAAAGAATGGGCGAGCAGCGCGCGCAACGACGCGGCATCGAAACTGACCTCCACGCCATCAGTCAGGCATGGACCAAGAAAAGGCACTACCTTCTGGATCGCAGCGGTTTCCTCGTCGCTTGCGGGCGATGTTTCGAGAAGGCGATAGACGTCCGGGCCGGCCGCTTGTGCAGTACACAGACCAATCATCTCGCTACCGTTGCGGGGAGTCAGATCGGGCGAGCGCCAATCTTCGCGCGTCAGCGTGCCGAGACGCCCAGCGTCTTCGACAGCGAACCGGCGGGTTGCAAAATATTCCGCAAATCCTCCGATCGCCGACACAGGGTCGTATCGAATCTCCACGCCGCCACCGCCGAAACCCGAAAAACAATCTTCCCGGCGATCCATAGAGAAACCCGACCGATTTCCGATCTTGCCGATCATTTCCCGCTGCTCGGCGCTCATATATTCGAGCAAGGTAATCTTGTCCGCGCGCGCCTGATCGAGCGAAGCGACGCAGCGGAAATAGGCGTTGATTCCCGGGCGCGGCGAAACGTCGCGGAGCGTGTTGTGCCGCCCGGAGAGGCCGCCAGAACCGCGCTCGACTCGGGTTCCAGTCGGAGGATCCGCAGCGGCGGGAAAGGAGCCCATCATGCCCACCGCCAGCGCCACGGCGCCGAGAATCCGGAAGGTGGCCTTCAAGTGAGTTTCCTCGCTATTGAACCTGAACCTAGGCATCGTCTTGGCTTTCTTCGCGGCTGTCTTTTGCGGCGGCGTCCTGCGCCGCCAGGATCCGGTAACTGGCGGTGGCGAGCATTGCGCGCATTGCGAGCGGGCTCGCCTCGATCGCGCTGCCGCCCCGCGTGCATACGTCGTATACCAATTTGAGCTGCGCGAGTGCTTCGACCTCCTCGGGAGAAGCCACCTCGGTCTCGAACAAGCCGGCGACGAGATGTGGCGCGCCGCGCACTGCGCAGTTGGCGACCCGGTCGGTGTAGGAGAATACCGGGGCCTGCTCGCCGATCGCCGCCATCGAGAGCCGCATCAACAGCGGTTCATCTTTCCTGGTCTTGATCGCCTGTTCGGCAAGACCGCCGGCGAAGGGCAAGCCGCTCAATTCAATCCGGCGATAATTGCGCGGCATCGCGTCGAAACAGCGCTCGCTGATCCGCTCCTCAGCGAGGTCTTCGAGCTTGCGCTCGTATTCGCGCGAGCGGAAGTCGAGCATCAATACTTCGTGCACCCGATCCTTGAACTCATCGGCAATGCAAGCGGTCCAGGCCTCGACCGCGCGGCGCTGCATGGTCTCGTTGCGTTCGACCGGGACGGGGAGCGCCTGCGCGCCGCTGGCCAAAAGACTGGAGCACGCAATCGCGAGAGCAAGCCGTTTCATTCCGCCGCCTCCGCGAAATTCGCATTATGCTCGCGGATGCGCTCTTCGAGTTCGGGGCGGAAATGACGGATGAGACCCTGGATCGGCCACGCCGCGGCATCGCCTAGGGCACAAATTGTGTGTCCTTCGACCTGCTTGGTCACCTCGTAGAGCATATCGATCTCTTCGATCGCCGCATCGCCCTTGCGAAGCCGCTCCATCACGCGCCACATCCAGCCCGTGCCTTCACGGCATGGCGTGCACTGGCCGCAGCTTTCATGCTTGTAGAAATAGGAAATCCGGCTGATCGCGCGGACAATATCGGTCGACTTGTCCATCACGATCACGGCGGCAGTTCCGAGGCCCGATCCCAGATCCTTGAGGCCGTCGAAATCCATCGGGCAGTCCATGATCTCCTTTGCCGGGACCAGCGGGACCGAGGACCCGCCGGGGATCACAGCAAGCAGGTTATCCCATCCGCCGGTGATGCCGCCGCAATGCTTCTCGATAAGCTCACGAAACGGGATGCTCATCGATTCCTCGACGACGCATGGCTTTTCTACGTGGCCAGAGATCTGGAACAGCTTGGTGCCGTGGTTGTTCTCGCGCCCAAAGCTCGCGAACCAGCTTCCGCCGCGACGCAGGATCGTAGGCACGACCGCGATGCTCTCGACATTGTTGACCGTGGTCGGGCAGCCATAGAGGCCCGCGCCGGCCGGAAATGGCGGCTTCAAACGCGGCTGGCCTTTCTTGCCCTCGAGGCTTTCAATCATCGCGGTTTCTTCGCCGCAGATATAGGCGCCCGCGCCGCGATGCATGAACACGTCGAAATCGTAGCCCGATCCGCTGGCGTTCTTGCCGATTAGCCCGGCGTCATAGGCCTCGTCGATCGCCGACTGGAGCGTTTCCGCCTCGCGGATATATTCGCCCCGAATGTAGATGTAGGCGGCGCGTGCGCGCATCGCGAAACCCGCGACCAGCGCGCCTTCGATCAGCTTGTGCGGATCGTGGCGGATGATCTCGCGGTCCTTGCAGGAACCCGGTTCGGATTCGTCGGCGTTGATGACGAGGAAGCTCGGCCGACCGTCCTTCGATTCCTTGGGCATGAACGACCATTTGAGACCGGTGGGAAAGCCCGCCCCGCCCCGTCCGCGCAGCCCGGACTGCTTCATTTCCTCGATGATGTTGTCTTCGCCGCGCGCGATCAGCGACTTGGTATCGTCCCAGTCGCCGCGCTTGCGAGCAGCATCAAGCTTCCACGACTGGAAACCGTATACGTTTGTGAAGATGCGGTCCTTGTCAGCCAGCATCGACATTTTCCTTCTTCTTGGCCGCGCGAAGCTGGCGCAGGCACAGGACCTGGAAGATCAGCCCCATGCTCATCAGCGCGATGCCCGTGGTGCGGTTGCCCTCGCCTGCGAGATAGACGCCTGCAAGGAAACAGAACAGACCCGCAACCGCGAGCGCTATGGTGCCGCCGCTCATGCGAAACTCCCCTGCGACAGGAAATAGACCGCGGCAATCACGATCAGAGCGATGGCGCCAAACTTCACGAGCCCCATCAATACCTTCCAGGCGACAAAGATCAGAACCAGCGCGATGAGAATGGTGACGATGTCCATTACCATTCACCCCGGTAATCGTGATTTTCCTCGACCATCTCCTTCAGGGTGGTCGGTCCGCCCAGCGGTTCTGAGGTGTGACGTCCCGGCTCCTGCGTGCCGGTCTTGGGCTGCTCGCCTTTCGCCAGTGCATCAAGCACAGCGTCGAGCCGTTCGGGCGTCAGGTCCTCGTAATTGTCGTCGTTGATCTGGACCATCGGCGCGGTCGCGCAATTGCCCATGCATTCGACTTCGGTGAGGGTCCACAGCCCGTCTTCAGAGACGGCGCCCTTGGTCATGCCGCGCTTCTTGCAGGTTTCGAACAGTTCGTCCGAACCGCGCAGCATGCAGGGTGTCGTGCCGCAGACCTGGACGTGATATTTCCCGACCGGCTTCATGTTGTACATGAAATAGAAGGTCGCGACCTCGAGCACGCGGATCACCGGCATGTCGAGATATTTCGCAACATATTCGATCACCGGCAGCGGCAACCAGCCTTGGGTGTTCGTCTCTTCGCCGACCTGGCGCTGGGCAAGGTCGAGAAGCGGCATCACCGCCGATTTCTGACGGCCTTCCGGATATTTGGCGATGTGATAATCGGCCTTGATCCGGTTCTCAGCTGTCCATTCGAATGCGCCCCAGCGCTCGCGCAATTCGGGCGTATCGGGTGCGGGTGTACGGTCAGCCATTAGCGGTCACACTCCCCGAACACCACGTCGATCGCGCCGAGGATGGCTGTTGCGTCTGCAAGCATGTGTCCCTTGCTCATCATGTCCATTGCTTGGAGGTGGCTGAATGCGGTCGGGCGAATCTTGCAGCGATACGGCTTGTTGGTGCCGTCGCTGACCAGATAGACGCCGAACTCGCCCTTGGGGCTTTCGGTCGCGACATAAACTTCGCCCGCCGGCACGTGGAAGCCTTCGGTGTAGAGCTTGAAGTGGTGGATCAGGCTTTCCATCGACTGCTTCATTTCGCCGCGCTTGGGAGGCGTAACCTTTCCGTCCTCGCTGGCAATCGGCCCTGCAGGCATTTCGGCGAGGCACTGGCGGATGATCTTAGCGCTTTCGCGCACTTCTTTCACCCGGACCATGAAGCGGTCATAGCAATCCGAATTGGTGCCGACCGGGATTTCGAAATCCATGCGGTCATAGACATCGTAGGGCTGCGACTTGCGCAAATCCCACGGAATGCCCGCTGCGCGGATCATCGGGCCGGAAAAGCCCCAGGCGACAGCGTCTTCGCGGCTCACCACCGCGATATCGACGTTGCGCTGCTTGAAGATGCGGTTGTCTATAACGAGGCTCATCGCGTCGTCGAACAGCTGGAAAAACCGGTTGTCGAGCCAGTCGCCGATATCGACGAGCAGCTTTTCGGGCACGTCCTGGTGCACGCCGCCCGGACGGAACCACGCCGAGTGCATCCGGGCACCCGACGCCCGCTCGAAGAAATTGAGGCAGTCTTCGCGCAGGTCCATGATCCACAGGTTCGGAGTGAACGCGCCGACATCGAGCACGTGCGCACCCATGTTGAGCATGTGATTGCAGATGCGGGTCAGCTCGGCGAACAGCACGCGCAGATATTGCGCACGGATCGGGACCTCGAGATTGAGCAGCTTCTCGATCGCGAGCACATAGGAGTGCTCCATGCACAGCGGCGAGCAGTAATCGAGCCGGTCGAAATACGGCAGCGCCTGCAGGTAGGTCTTGTGCTCGATCAGTTTCTCGGTGCCGCGATGCAGAAGACCGACATGCGGGTCGATCCGCTCGATCACTTCGCCGTCAAGCTCCATGATCATCCGCAGAACGCCGTGCGCGGCGGGA
>JBFHIF010000105.1:0-5447 GCA_041596595.1 Erythrobacter sp.
CCAGCCGCGCGATCTTTCGGTTCAGGAAAACAGGATCGTGACGTTGGCGATGAAGGCCACGACCAGCAGCGCGCCAATGCCCCGCCCTATGCGGGAGGCCTTCCACAACAGGGCGAGCAGTAAAACGGCGCTTGCAAACAGCAGGATCATCGGCAGTCCCGCGAGCTCGAATGGCAGCGCGTAAGGCGCGATCCCCATCGTCACTCCGCCGATCAGCAGCACGTTATAGATGTTGGAACCCAGCACGTTCCCGATCGCGAGGCCCGGACGACCGCGCAGCGCGGCGGCGACCGAGGCCGCCAGCTCGGGCAGCGATGTGCCGACCGCGACGACGGTAAGGCCGATCACCGTTTCGGGCACGCGGAAGATCGTAGCGAGTTCGATCGCGCCAGTTACCAGCGCGCGTCCGGCGACGACGAGGATGGCGAGCCCGGCGGCAAACAGGATTGCCGCCAGCAGGCCGTTGACCTGCGTCGCACCATCATGGTCGTCGGGAAGCTGCGCCGAAGGGTTGCGATAGCGCCACACGATATAGACCACGATGAGCACCAGCAGCGCGATCCCGACCCAGCGCGCGCCGACCTGCGCCAGCACCATCGCCCACAGGATCAGGGTTGCGCCCAGCGCCACCACCGCATCGCGCCGCCCGGTCCCGGTCAGCGCGATCGGCATCACCAGCGCCGATATGCCGAGGATCAGCAGCGTGTTGGCGAGATTGGACCCGACGATATTGCCCCAGGCAATCTCGGGCGAGCCGGCCAGCGCCGCCTGAACGCTGGCGACCATTTCGGGCATCGAGGTCGCAAAGCCGACGATCACCAGCCCGGTAAACAGCGTAGAGACCCCCAGCTTCTGGGCGATCCCCACTGCGCCGCGCACCAGCAATTCACCGCCGAAGGCGAGGCCGACCAGCCCGGCGAGGCTCAGGAGGAGAGCGTTGATCATATCGAATCAGTCGCAGCCAGCCGCGTCGCTAAAGGAGCTGGGCCTGCGCGACGGGCGCAAAACTGCGGCGGTGGAGCGGGGTCGGGCCATGCAGCCGCAATGCCTCGATATGTTCCGGCGTTCCATAGCCCTTGTTACGTTCCCAACCGTAATCCGGATGCACAAGCGCCGCTTCGATCATCAGCCGATCGCGCCATTCCTTGGCCACGATCGAGGCCGCGCTGATCGCCGGTTCGATCCCGTCGCCGCCCACGATCGCGCGCGCGGGCCAGCACCAGCCCTCGCAGCGCCCGTGAGGGGTCATGTTGCCATCGATCAGCACCTCACACTCCGGCGCCGGATCGGCGGCGACCAACTGACCCACGCAGCGGGTCATCGCTTCCATCGTGGCGGCGAAGATATTGAGGCGATCGATATCCTGAGGTTCGATCACCGCGACCGCCCACAGGCAGGTGGCGCGCACCTGTTCGTCGAGCTCGGCGCGGCGTTTAGCCGATAACTTCTTGGAATCGTCGAGTCCCGCGGGTATCTCTGAGCCGAGCACCACCGCCGCCGCAACCACCGGTCCGGCGAGCGGGCCGCGCCCTGCCTCGTCCACCCCGACGACCATCGGCGCGGTTCGCGCATCCATTTTGGGAGCCAATTCGATCATGTTCCAGCCAGCCAAACCTGTTCTCGCACTGTCCCTGTCCGCGATCGCTCTCGCAAGCTGCGCGCGTGCAGAAACCGTGGATAGCGGTGAGAAAGCATCCAAGCTGATGGACGAAGCGGCGGCGTTCGAGGTCACCGACATGGGCAGTTTCGCCGAACCCTGGGCGATCGCATTCGCACCGGGCACCTCGGTTCTGTTCATCACCGAACAGGCTGGGACAATCCGCTTCATCGACACGGTTTCGGGCCGCAGCGGGACGGTGTCGGGCGTTCCGCAAGTCGATTACGGCGGCCAGGGCGGGCTCGGAGACATTGCCTTCCTGCAGAGCGAGGCCGACAGCGCGCTGTCCACCCGCACGATCTATCTCAGCTGGGCCGAACCGGGCGATGGCGACACAAGGGGCGCGGTGGTCGGGCGCGGCCAGCTGGTGTGCGAACAGGCCGATGCCTGCGAAATCCGCGAGATGGACGTGATCTGGCGGCAGGCTCCCAAGGTCACCGGGCGCGGGCATTACTCGCACCGGATTGCGTTCTCGCCCGACGAGCGGTTCATGTTCGTGGCCAGCGGCGATCGCCAGAAGCTCGAACCGGCACAGGATAACGCCAACACGCTCGGCACGATCGTGCGCCTGACGCTTGATGGAAAGCCGGCCAAGGGCAACCCGTTCGAAGACAAGGCATCGCCGACAAACGAGATCTGGTCTTCGGGCCATCGCAACATCCTCGGCATGGATTTCGATGCCAAGGGTCACCTGTGGGTGAGCGAGCATGGCCCAGCCGGCGGGGACGAGCTCAATCTGATCCAGCGCGGGGCAAATTACGGCTGGCCGACCCGGTCCTACGGCAAGCATTACAACGGCAACCCGATCGAGGATCACAGCGCCGATGACGGTTTCGTAAAGCCCGCGCTGCACTGGACCCCGGTGATCGCGCCGGGCGACATGATCATCTATTCGGGCGAGATGTTCCCGGCGTGGCAAGGTCACGCGCTGGTCGCCGGATTGAAGAGCGAGGCGCTTGTCCGGATAGCCTTCGACCAGGGCAATGCGCGCGAAGTTGCCCGTTACGAAGTCGGCGGACGGTTGCGCTCGGTCGAACAAGGCCCCGATGGCAGTATCTGGATCGCCGAGGATGGTGAGAACGGCCGGGTGCTGCGCCTCAGCAACTGAGCCCCTCGCTTCCGCGCTTGAGAGCGGACGGGAAAGCCTCTAAGCGCCGCCGCGCCATGGCCCGCGATACCGCCACCCTGATCCCGCTTTCGGCGGTTCCGTCCGACATGATCGAAGCGCTGCTCGACCGCGCCTTCGGCCCCGATCGCCATGCCCGCACCGCCTATCGCATCCGCGCCGGGATGGACCCGCTCGATGCGCTGAGCTTCGCGGCTCTGGACGGCGAGGAAATGCTCGTCGGAACGATCCAGTGCTGGCCGGTCGCGCTGGTCACGCCCGAGGGACAGGCGATTCCGCTCGTCATGGTCGGCCCCGTCGCGGTCGTGCCCGAACGGCAGAACGAGGGCTTCGGACACGGGCTGATGGCCGCGATGCTCGAAGCCGACGCACGGCTCGCGAGCGACGGCGCGGGCTCGCTTCCGCAAGTGATGATCGGCGACCCCGATTATTACGGCAAGTTCGGCTACAGCGCCGCAGCGACCGGCGGCTGGCGTTGCCCCGGCCCCTACGAAGCCGAGCGGTTGCTTGCACGGGGCGCGGCGATTTCGGCGCTTCCGCGCGAGGGGATGCTCGGACCGTGGAACCCGCAAGGCGGGATCGACGGGCGCAGCTAAACCGCAGCGCCCCCTTGGCCCGCACCCGGTTTGCTGCCAATGGCATGGACCATCATGCCCTACGAACCCCCTCCCGAACTTGCCGGTCTTTCGCTCGCCCAGATTGCCGAGCAGGTTTCCACCCGGTCGCTCCCTCCGGTCGAAGACTGGTCGCCCGAGCGCATCGGCGACAGCGAGATGCGGATCGCGGCGGACGGAACATGGTTCCACCAGGGCTCGCCGATCACCCGTCCGGCAATGGTGCGCGCCTTTTCAAGCCTGCTGACCCGTGACGACGAGGGCCGTCACTGGCTCGTCACCCCGTTCGAGAAACTTGCGATCGAAGTCGAGGATGCGGCTTTCATCGCGGTCGATTGCGTGCGCCGCGACAGCGGGCTGGCCTTCCGGCTCAACACCGATGACCTCGTGATCGCCGGGTCCGAACATCCGATCCGCGCGCGCGGCGATGCCGAGACGCCGGCGCTCTACGTCGAAGTCAGGCGCGGTTGCGAGGCGCGGCTCAACCGCTCGACCTATCAGCAGCTGGTCGATCTCGCGCTGTCCGAGAACGACGAGAGCGATGCGAGCGATCTGACGGTGACGAGCTCTGGCGAGACCTTCTCGCTTCTGCCCTGAAGGCTGTCGGAATGGGTGAGACCACCAGCCTCCTCGACCGTCTCACCGCCGCGTTCGAACGCGGCCATGCGCGCCCGATCCGCGGACTTCTCGATGACGCGGAGTTCGCAAGCGGGCCGCCAATTCCGGCCGCTGTGCTGATCGCGGTGACCGATTGCGATGAACCCGGCGTGATCCTCACCCAGCGACCGCGCGGAATGCGCGACCATCCCGGCCAGGTCGCTTTTCCCGGCGGCAAGATCGACGATGGCGAAGACGCGGTCGAAGCGGCCCTGCGCGAAGCCGAGGAGGAGCTTGCCATGCCGCGCGACAAGGTGCGGGTGATCGGCACGAGCGACCTCTATCAGACCGGCACCGGCTTTGCCGTTACGCCGGTTCTGGGCGTGGTTCCGACCGGGCTCGATCTCGTCCCCAACCCCAGCGAGGTCGAGGCCTGGTTCGAGGCTCCGCTTGCGCTGCTGCTCGAACCGACTAACTGGACGACAAGGCAAGTGATGTGGCGAGGGGCGATGCGGCGCTACCTGGAACTGGATTATGACGGGTTTCGGATCTGGGGGGTAACCGCGGCGATCATCGCGAACCTTGCGCGCCGGATCGAGATCGAGGGGGATGCATGAACAGCGCGAACGGTTTTCCCGGTTCGCTGGAACAGGCGCAGTGGCCGCGCCGCGACGGGCTGCGTGCGCTGGTTGGCGCGCTGGGCATCGACGATGTCCGCTGGGTCGGCGGCGCGGTGCGCGACACGCTGCTTGGTTCCGAAGTGCATGATGTCGATTGCGCGACGCCGCTGCGTCCCGACGCGGTGGTCGCGGCGTGCGCGCGCAGCGGCATCCGCACGGTCCCCACCGGCATCGCCCACGGGACGGTGACTGCCGTCCTCAAGGATGGACCGGTCGAGATCACGACCTTGCGCCGCGACGTTTCCACCGATGGCCGCCGGGCGACCGTCGCCTTCGCAAGCGACTGGCGCGACGATGCCGCGCGGCGCGATTTCACGATCAACGCGCTCTACGCCCATCCCAAGACGCTCGAGATCGTCGATTATTTCGGCGGGCTCGAGGACCTCGCGGCGCGGCGTGTCCGCTTCATCGGCGACCCGCGCGAACGGATCGCCGAGGATCATTTGCGGATCCTGCGATATTATCGGTTCCAAGCGCGCTTCGGAGCCGAGCTCGACGAGGCTGCGGAGGATGCCTGCGCCGACCTTGCGCACACGATGAAGGGCCTCAGCCGCGAACGCGTTTCCGACGAGATGCTGCGATTGCTGGCTCTGCCCGATCCCGGCCCGACGGTGGAGCGGATGCATGGTCGCGGCGTGCTCGGCACAATCCTGCCCGAAGCCTGCGCGCGCCATGTCGAACAGATGCGCGAACTGATCGCGCGCGAGGCGAGACTGGGTTTCGCTCCCGATGCGCTGCGACGTCTCGCCGCGCTGATCCCGCCCTCGCCCGAC
>JBFHIF010000106.1:0-5426 GCA_041596595.1 Erythrobacter sp.
AGAACCGTGCGCGCAATCCGGCGACGAAGGATCGTCCGGGCGAAACGAAGCTGAAAACCTGTTCGTGACGGGAATCGGCGAGATTCTCGGCGCGGGCGTAAACCTGCAATCCTTCTCGCAACCGGACTTCGCCATAGAGGTTCACCAGCGTGAAATCGTCGAGCGTGACCCTGACCGGGATGAAGCTGGGATCGGTAAAGGCCAGATCCTCGGCCTCGCCATTGTGACGCACCACCAACGACAGGTTCGCCGCATCACCGGTAGCGGTCCAGACAATCGCGGCGCTGGCGATGTTATCGGGCCTGCGCACTTCGGTCGCCCCGTCCTCCTCGGAATCGAGCAAAGTGTAACTCGCGCTGAATTCGAGGTTGGCGGAGAGACTGGCATTGGCCGAGAGCTCGACGCCGCGGCGCGTGCTGTTCGTGTCGCGATTGCCAGGCGTGGCGACGAAATCGGGCGCGGGAAAGCTCGTGAAGATCTCGTCTTCCAGAACCGAATGGAAATAGGTCGCACTGACGCGCGCCGCGCCGCGCAGGACCTGCTGGTCGACCCCGATCTCCCACCCGATCGACCTCTCGGGTCGAAGATCGGCATTGCCGATGAAGCGCCCGTCAACGAAGCCGAACAATTCGTAGAAGCCCGGGTTTTTCAGCCCCGATCCCACCGCGCCGCGCAGGCGGGTGTCCTCGGCAAGATCAACCCCCGCGGCCACGCGAAACGTGGTAGCATCGGCGAAACGGTCGTTGAAATCGCGGCGAAGCGCTGCCGATCCGGAAAAACCGTCGCCTTCGAGCCGGTATTCTCCGACAAGCCCGACGTTTTCGGTCGAGCGCGTCCCGGTAAAGGCGAATCCGAACGGATCGGTGTTGCGGTATCTCTCGTCTTCCCAGTCGAACGCGAAAGTGACCGTGTGATCGGCACCCGCCCCGGCGAATGCCAGCGCCGAGACGTGCGACCCCTTGATCCGCTCGCCCTCGCTCCCGAAAGTGCGACCGAACGGCCCGAAACTGTCGCGCGCGATATCGGCGACCTGGACCGAGAGATCGCTGGTCAGGCGCCCGTCGAGCAGAGCGAGGCGAAGGCCGGCGAGCGCGTAGAGCGCCTCGTTTTCAAAGCGCGTCTGCGGGCTGTCGACGACAAGGCCGAAAGTCGGACTGGCGGGATTGAAATCCTGATCGTTGAAATCGCCCTTGGTGCTTATCCATCGCGCACTCGCACGCAGGGCAAGGTTCGCCGCAAGGTCAATGCTCCCCCGCGCCGCTATTGTATAGCTGTCGCGGCCGACATCGCGCGTCCCCCTGCGGGCATTGGGTGCGCCGTCAGTGCTGACCACGCTCGCCGAAAGCGAACCGCTCCAGCCCGGGCCTTCGCGGCCTGCACGCAAGGCCCCGTTGATCGTGCCCTGCGTGCCGCCTTCGATCCGCGCGCCCAATCCCTCGAATTCGCCGGGGAGATAGGCCACCACGCCGCCGATCGCGTCAGAACCGTAAAGCGCCGATTGCGGCCCTCGCAGCACTTCCACGCGGCTCCCGATCTCGGCCTGAAGCGCGGTGAGGTCGAACTCGCCCGCGAACGGATCGGATACTTCAATACCGTCAACCAGAACGAGAACATGGTTCGCCTCGCTGCCGCGCAGGCGCAATTGGGTCTGGCCGGCCACCGAACTCACCGCCACGCCCGGAACATCGCGTAGGACGTCCGCAACGTCGCGGACCTGGCGCCGTTCGATCACGGTTTCATCGATCACGCTCACCGATCCGGGAAACCGCTCCTCGAAAACGGGTCCTGGATCACGACTGGCGCTGACGAGGATAACCCCCTGACGATCAGACGTGCTGCGGCCAGCATGGCCCTCCCCATCGGTTTCGCCAGTTTCGATGTCACTATTTGCGAGAAGCGGTGAACCCATAGCCAGCGCGGCTGCGCTGCCCAGCAAAGCCAGTCTTGTCATTTTCGAGCGATCCCTTTCGACCCAAACGCCAGTCCGAACCGCGAGGGGGTAGTCCCCTGCGGCCAACGATACCGTCGCTCGAAACGAAAGGTCCGCAAGCGAACCACGAACCCCATCGTGCCGGGTCAATCCCTGAACCAGGCGACAAGCGACGCGCCTCGGTCGGTCTCCTGGCTCGCGGGTCAGCGCGTCCGGCCCGCCTTCCCGGGAATGATCCCAGTGGCATCGGTGGTCCGGACACTCGCCGCTTACAGTTGCAGGGACAGCTGCGGAATTGCCCGCGAGGGGCTCACCGCATTCCCGTTACCGAAGTGCTGGATCAGCGCATATTCGCCTACCAGCCGCGCCGCAAGCCCCTAGCGCAGGCTGCGGGGCAGCGGCGCTGGTGCGTCTTCGGGTTCATCGGTGGGGATCGGCTGCGTGACGGGCTGCGAAATCACGCGCTCGTCAACCGGCAGCACCGGCACCGCAACCCCCGTTTCGGGATCTACCACCTCTCCGGCCGGGCTTCTTGGCATCGCCAGCGTGCTGGCCGGATCGCTCGTTCCGACCTCGGGGACCTCGATGCCCTGCGTTCGCGCGGCCTGCACCGCAACCCAACCGGGCTGCGAAGGACCGAAGCGCTGGCCGTATTTCGCGTCCCAATCGGCCGAAAGCTGCTGATAGCGGTCATATTCGTTGAAGAATTCCTCGAACGGCTCTTCCAGCAGTCCGAAATTCTCCATTGCGAAGGCGAGCGGATCCGTCGGCGGTGCGGCGAGCGCGCGGTTCGAGATGTCGAGAGCGGCGCGGCAGAACCCGCTGCGAGCAGGCGGCAGAGCGAAGAAATTGTAGACGCTGGTCATCTGCATCTCGCGCGCGACGATCCCGTTGCGCTTGGTATCGGCATCCTTGCGATACTTGCGCTCGAGCCGATCATTGACCTGGCCCAATGCCTTTGCATGGTCCTTGATATAGGCCGAATAGCCATCGAGGATCGGCTGGTACTGGGGCGCGGTGCAATTGAGCGCCGCGACGTTCCACGCCGACCGGAAATGCCAGACCTTCTCGTCATCCGAAAGGTTGCGGTTGATCGTCATCCTGCGGCCGAACGCGTCTTTTGCGGGAATCTTCATCACGTAGGCCGCGCCGCCGGGCGGCAGCGGGCGATAGGGCGTCGCCTCGACCGCTTGCGGCGGTGGCGGCGGAGGTGGCGGCGGGGGCGGGGGAAGCGGCTTTGCGCAGGCACTCACCATCGCGGCGCCCAGCGCCAGCGTGGTGATCTTGAGGCCGAAAGGGGTTACCCGGAATCGCGCCAAATGAGTCATGTATGTCCTGTCCTCTCGCCTGCCGAGATTGTCGGCTCGCGGATTGATATAAGCTGAAGCACGGCAGCGATACCGGGCCTTGGGCCATAAGAAAATGCCCGGAACCGCGATTGGGGCTCCGGGCATCGTTCTTTTCACCAGTTTGGCCGCAAAGCCCGGCAAAACCTGCCGGCCAGAGGACCTTGTCACCCTATTCGCGGTTGCCGACCAACTGCAGGATGAAGATGAACATGTTGATGAAATCGAGATACAGGTTGAGCGCGCCGAAGATCACTGCGCGACCGGCCATCTCGGTTCCACGAACGAACTGGTATTCCTTCTTCAGGCGCTGCGTGTCGTAGGCGGTGAGGCCTGCGAAGATCAGCACGCCGAGAACGCTGATGACCAGCGCCATCGCACCCGACTGGAACAGGAATACGTTGAGCAGCATGGCGACGATCAGGCCGATCACGCCCATGATGAGGAAGCTGCCCCAGCCCGAAATGTCCTTCTTGGTGGTGTAGCCCCACAGCGACAAACCGGCAAAAGCCGCAGCGGTCGAGAAGAACGCAGCGGCGACCGATTCACCGGTGTAAATCACGAAGATCGTCGACAGAGACAGGCCGAACGTGACCGCAAAGGTCCAGAACGCGATCTGCAGCGCAGTCTCGCTCGCGCGGCTCGCGCCGAACCACCAGAACAGCATCACCGCGAGCGGCGAGAGCTTGATCACCCAGCCCAGGGCGGTTGCCGAAATGGCGGTGCCATAGGGGGTCTGGACGGTCTCGAAAGCGAGCCCGAACAGCGGCGAATTGACGAACAGCAGGGCGACGATGCCGGTCAGCAGCACGCCCGATGCCATGTAATTGTAGATCGAGAGCATGTGCTTGCGCAGGCCCTCGTCATAGGTCACGCCCTGGGCGGCAGCACCGGTGCGCGGCACCGATCCCAAGCCCGTGCGCTGAGTGTCTTTCCAGTCGGCCATAAAGCTTTCCTAACTCTCCGCTATGGGCGCGGGGATCCGCGCCCGTATTGCCGGCCAATATCGGGAATTGTGGCAAGGATTTCAAGTGTAAGCGGCTGGGTTTGGTTGATCGGAATTAACCCTCACCCGACACGGCAACCCGCTGATTTCAGGACGTTTCCCGAGACATCTCGGCTCCGCGTTCTGCAGTCGCCTGCAAACATTCGACCAACAACTTCACAAGCGCGTCGTCGCGGTCGAGGACATTGAGCCCCTCGCGGGTCATTCCGCCGGGGCTCGCGACCCGGTCAGCCAGTTCGGCAGGAGACGTCGACGATGAGGCCGCGAGGACCGATGCACCCTCGACCATCGCCAGAGCGAGCGCATCGGCATCGGCGCGGTCGACCCCGAGACGGGTCGCCGCCGCTGCCAGCGCATCGATGAAGCGATAGACGAAACCCGGCCCCGATCCCGCGAGTGCGGTGACAAGATCGAACGTCTCCTCGCTCTCGAGCCAGGTCGCGGTTCCGAGCGCATCGAACAGTTCGAACACCGATTGCCTCTCCGCTGCATCCAGCCCCTGCTCGGCGAGGATGACCGGAGACTTCCGGATCCGCACCGCGAGATTGGGCATCACCCGCACATGCGCGCGCGCGTCGGGGAAATGGGCGCGCAGCTGGGCCAGCCTAATTCCACCCAGCACCGAGAACACCATCACCCGTTCGGTTGCAAGCGACTGAAGGCCTGGAGCGAGCGCCTTGAGCTGCTGCGGCTTGAACCCGAGCAAGACTGCATCATGAGTCCCGGCAGCCTCGGCCTCGTCGGGCGACCGGAACACCCGAACGCCGCCTGGCGCGGTTTCGAGCGCGGGGTCGAGCACCGCAAAGCGCGCAAGGTCCGATCCTGCGGACAGCCAGCCTTCGAGCATCGCGCCGCCCATGTTCCCGCAACCGATGATCAGCATCTTGTCCATCGCGCTCTCTTTTGCCCTGTCGGTTGGTCGGTGCGCTCAGGCCTCGCCAGCCGCATCGACCATCGCCGCATCAAGCGCGGCGCGCGGGTTCTTGTCACCCCACAACACGAACTGGAATGCCGGGTAGAAGCGGTCACATTCGTCGATCGCGCTTTCCACCAGCGCCTGGGCCTGCGTGAGGCTCAGCATCCCGTCGTCTCCGAGCAAGGCTCCGTGCCGATAGAGCAGCACGTCTCCATTCGACCAGATGTC
>JBFHIF010000107.1:0-5425 GCA_041596595.1 Erythrobacter sp.
CGGATCATCAGCGGCTCGCCGTGCTCGATCTCGATATCGGCCGCGTCGAGCGCCTCGGCGATCGACTGCGGCAGCTGAGCGAATTCGAAGCTCGCGGTCACGCTGGCCTTGTCCTCTCCGGCGCGGACCAGCGCGCTGTCGGCGCGGTCGCCGAGCACGAGGCCGAGCGCGTCGAGCAGGATCGACTTGCCCGCCCCGGTCTCCCCGGTGAGCACGCCGAGCCCGCGCCCGAATTCAAGATCGAGCGCTTCGATAAGGACGATGTTGCGGATCGAAAGCCGGGTCAGCATGGCTCCTGAGGCTTTATCCCATGCAGGCGGGCGCGTCACGCGGGCGCGCGCGCTATCCCCGGTTTCGGCTGATTTTCTGCGGCGCGGCGCGAAATGCGCGAGACACCGGTTGGGCGCGGATCAGGTCGGGGTGACGTCGGCGGCGTGCTTCTGCACCAGGCCGAACGCCTTGTCGTACCACTCATTGCCCGGATAGTTCGCACCCAGCACCGCGGCGTATTTCACCGCTTCCTCGCGCAGACCGAGCGCGAGGCTGCTTTCGGTCAGCCGGTAGAGCGCCTCGGGCGTGTGGCTGGTGGTGTCGAAATTCTCGACCACGTTGCGGAATCGCACCGCCGCGGCGAGCCACTTGCCCGAACGCTGGTAATAGCGGCCGATTTCCATTTCCTTGCCCGCGAGGTGATCCTCGACGAGGTCGAGCTTCAGCCGCGCATCGGCGGCATATTCGGTCTGCGGATAGCGACGGTTGACCTCGCGCAGCGCGGTGCGCGCCTGCTCGGTGATCTTCTGGTCGCGGTTCACGTCGCTGATCTGTTCGTAATAGGACAGCGCGATCAGGTAATAGGCGTAAGGCGCGTCCTTGTTGCCCGGATGGATCGAGAGGAAGCGCTGCGCGTTCTGGATCGTCTTGTTGTAATCGCGCGCGATGTAATAGCTGAACGCGCTCATCAGCTGGGCGCGGCGGGCCCAGGGCGAATAGGGATGCTGGCGCTCGACCTCGTCGAACAAAGCGGCGGCGAGCAGCGTGTTGCCGCGATCGAGCCGGCGCTGCGCCTCGGCATAAAGCGATTCGACGTCGCGCGCGACATAGGCGACGTCTTCTTCAGCCGAGCCCCCTGCACAGGCGGTGGTGACGGCGACGGCGGCACCGAGAACGGCGGCGCGCAGGAGCGGAATGCGGATGAGCATGGTCATGGCGCGAGCGTATAGCCAGAGCGCGCGTGAACGCCAAGTGAAGTTGATCGGGTTTTGCGCGGGGAAGCTAGGGGGCAGTGGATAGTGGGGAATGGTCGGCGATTGTCACCGACAGAGCGTCCTCCCAGTCTGGTGGAGGTCAAGGGTATCCGCGAACGCAGATGAACTGACTCCATCGCCCCTATCGTCGAGAGCTTTTGCAATCGAGGATTATCGGGGATGGTCCGCTCGGATCATCTGGTTGATGCCAATTTCGGGTTGTTCCGAATAACTCGGGCCGGATGGTCTGAGCACTGTCGGGACGGGCCGATCGCGCCGCAATTGGCGTAAAGGATGCTGGCCCCCTACTCCTCCCCCATCCTCAGCGCCGCGATAAACGCTTCCTGCGGAATGCTGACATTGCCGTATTCGCGCATCTTGGCCTTGCCCTTCTTCTGCTTTTCCAGAAGCTTCTTCTTGCGGGTGATGTCGCCGCCATAGCACTTGGCGGTGACGTCCTTGCGAAGCGCGGCGATGGTTTCGCGGGCGATGATCTTGCCACCCAGCGCGGCCTGGATCGGGATCTTGAACAGGTGGCGCGGGATCAGGTCCTTCAGCCGTTCGCACATCCCCCTGCCGCGTTCCTCGGCGACATTGCGGTGAACGATCAGCGATAGCGCGTCGACCGGCTCGTTGTTGACGAGGATGTTCATCTTGACGAGGTCGCCTTCGCGCAGGCCGATCTGCTCATAGTCGAAGCTCGCATAGCCGCGTGAGATCGACTTCAGGCGGTCGTAGAAATCGAACACCACCTCGTTCAAGGGCAATTCGTAGGTCACCTGCGCGCGTCCGCCGACATAGGTCAGCTCGGTCTGGACGCCGCGGCGGTCCTGGCACAGCTTGAGGATCGCGCCGAGATGTTCATCCGGCGTGTAGATCACCGCCTTGATCCACGGCTCCTCGATCATGTCGATCCGGTTCACGTCGGGCCAGTCGGCGGGATTGTGGATGTCGACGACCTTGGCATCCTCGGTCTTGGTATGCGCGAGGTGGACGCGGTAGACCACGGAAGGCGCGGTGGTGATGAGATCGAGATCGTATTCGCGGCTGAGCCGTTCCTGGATGATCTCGAGATGCAGGAGGCCGAGGAACCCGCAGCGAAAGCCAAAGCCCAGCGCCGCGCTGGTTTCCATCTCGTAGGAGAAACTCGCATCGTTGAGGCGCAGCTTGCCGATGCTTTCGCGCAGCTTCTCGAAATCGGCGGCATCGACCGGAAACAGCCCGCAGAACACCACCGGCTGCACTTCCTTGTAGCCCGGCAGCGCCTTGTCGGCGCCGTTCTTGACCGTGGTGATCGTGTCGCCCACGCGCGCCTGCTCGACTTCCTTGATCTGCGCGGTGATGAAGCCGATCTCGCCCGGACCAAGCTCGGTCAGGTCGACCCGCTTGGGGGTGAAACAGCCGACCCGGTCGACGAGGTGCTGGGTCCCGCCCTGCATGAAGCGGATATTCTGCCCCTTGCCGAGCACGCCCTCGATCACGCGGACGAGGATGACGACGCCGAGATAGGGATCGTACCAACTGTCGACGAGGCTCGCCTTCAGCGGCTTGTCGCGCTCGCCCTTGGGCGGCGGGATCCGGGCGACCACCGCTTCCAACACTTCCTCGATCCCGATCCCGGTCTTCGCCGAAGTCATCACCGCATTGGATGCGTCGAGCCCGATCACCTCCTCGATCTCGAGCTGCACGCGCTCGGGCTCGGCAGCGGGCAGGTCGACCTTGTTGATCACCGGCACGATCTCGTGATCGTGTTCGATCGACTGGTAGACGTTGGCGAGGGTCTGCGCCTCGACGCCCTGCGCCGCGTCGACCACCAGCAGCGCGCCTTCGCAGGCGGCGAGACTGCGGCTGACCTCGTAGGCGAAGTCGACATGGCCGGGCGTGTCCATCAAGTTGAGCTGGTAGGTCTCGCCGTCCTTGGCGGTGTAGTTCAGCCGGACGGTCTGCGCCTTGATCGTGATCCCCCGCTCGCGCTCGATGTCCATGCTGTCGAGGATCTGCTCCTTCATCTCGCGCTGGGTCAGCCCGCCGGTGAACTGGATCAGCCGGTCGGCGAGCGTGGACTTGCCGTGATCGATATGAGCAATAATGCTGAAATTGCGAATTTTGGAGAGGTCGGTCATGTGCCCGCGCGTTTAGCGGTGCTTGGCCGCGATGTCATCGCCCAAAAACGCGCGATCCCCGCGCGCGGAGTTCAGGCCGCGTCGCTGGCTGCTCCGGGCGCGTATCCGAATTGTGGGATGCTGGCCGACTTGCCGAGGTCGCCGCCCGCCATCCCCTTGTAATCACCGGGCGAAAGCGCGGCGAGCGGCGCACCCGCCGCGGACAGCGCATAGGGCGAGACGCGGTGCCTCGTGCACAGGCCACCCGAACCATCATCGATCAGCGGCTGTTCGAATTCGAGCCCCTGCGTGTCGGACATCGAGCGGGTCACGGTCGCAACCGCAAGCTGCCCGCCGCCCAGATCGACCACGAACTGGGTGCCCTTGGGAACATCGGCAAGCCCCTGGATCAGCGCGCCGCTGCGCGACAGGTTGCGCAGGGTGACCTCGTAGGAATGGTCGTCGTGAATCACCTGGATCTTGCGCAGCACGGTGCGCCGGCGGGCGCGCTTGGTGCGGTCTTCGCTTGGATCAAGCTTCCAGTCCTTGCCCAGCAATTCGGCCTCGACAGTCTCGCGCGAGACCGGGTCGGAAAAAATCGGTCCTTCGACGTAGTCCACTCCGCAATCGAGCAGCGCGGCGAACAGTTCGCGCGATTCGATCCCGTTAGCGATGGTCTGCATCTCCAGCGCCCCGGACAAGGCGACGATCGCGCGGATCAATCCCATTTCGCGACTGTCATGGCGGGTTGCCTCGGCGACGAGCTTCTCGTCGATCTTGATCATGTCGAACGGGGCGCGGCGCAGATAGGCGAGCGAGGAATATCCGCTCCCGAACTCGTCGAGGGTCAGCCTGACGCCCAGCTTGAACAGCTGCGCCAGCGTGCGGTCGACCGCGCTGGTATCGCCGAAGAACACCGCCTCGCTGACTTCGAGAATGAGCCGGGAACCGGGCATGTCCACCGCCTGGAGCGCCTCGGAAACGTAATCGACCAGTTCGGAATGGCTGAACAGGGCTGGTGGCACGTTGACCGCGACAGCGATCTGTTCGGGCCAATAGGCGGCGTGTCGGCATGCCTCGCCAATCGCCCAGCGACCGACATCGACCATCTGGCTCGATCCGTCGAGGATCGAGGCAAACTCGTCCTCGTCGATCTCGCCACGCTGATCGTGCATCCAGCAGATATGCGCCTCGAGAGCGCGCACGTCCTGCGTCCTGGCATCGACGATCGGCTCATATTTGAGGAACAGCTGCTTTTCGCGAACCGCGGTGCCAAGGTCGGCCTCGAGCCGGCGGCGGAAGATCGCCTCGTTCTCGAGTTCTCCAGAGAAAAAGCGATACTGGCCGCGCCCGCCATTCTTGGCCGCGTAAAGCGCAAGGTCGGCGGAATGCACGATCTCGTCGGCGGTCACCCCGTCATGCGGGGCAATCGCGATCCCGACCGAACAGCCGATCACGCAGCGTCCCTCGTCGAGCGAATAGGGCTGCTTGAGCATCGTGATGATCTTCATCGCGATCTCGCCGAGCACGCCGCGATCGTCGACATCGGGGATCATCACCTGAAACTCGTCGCCGCCAAGCCGCCCGATCTCGCAATCGCGCTCGATCGAGCGCTTGAGCCGCGATGCGACCTGCTTGAGCAATTCGTCCCCGGCGGCATGGCCGAGCGTGTCGTTGACCTGCTTGAACTTGTCGAGATCGAGCATCATGATCGCGCAATTGCGCTTGGCCGCCTTGAACGCGGTCAGCGTTGTCTCGATCTGGTGCGCCATGCGGTGACGGTTGGATAGGCCGGTGAGCGAATCGAACCGCGCCAGGCGCTGGGTTTCGGCTTCGCGAAGATATTCCTCGGTAATGTCGGTTCCGGTGCCCCGGAAGCCCGCGAACTTGCCGTTGGCGGTGATGGGCTGACCCGACAGCCGCAGCACAGTGCCTTGCGGACGACGCGAGGCGGCGACCGCGAAACCTTTGAACGCCTTGCGAGCGCCGAGCATCAGCGGAAGCGAGCGTGCACCGGCATCGCCTTCGATCGGGGTGAAAGCGGAGGCAAGCGATTGGCCGATCAGCTCGCTCAGCGGC
>JBFHIF010000108.1:0-5425 GCA_041596595.1 Erythrobacter sp.
ATCGCGCGCAACCTGGGCCCGGCCGAACTGCTCGAAGATGACCGCCGCAAGCTCAAGGGGGTGATCCTCGAAGAAGGCTCGCTCACCGCCCATGTGGTGATCGTGGCCCGCGCGATGGGCGTGCCGGTGCTCGGCCGCGCGACCGGGATCCGCGGGGTCGTGCGCGACGGCGACGAAGTGCTGCTCGATGCAGGGGCCGGGGTCGCGACGATCCGGCCCGCGGCGCAGGCCGCCGAAGTGTTCGCCGCGCGCTTTGCCAAGTCGCGCGAGAAGCAGGCCGCCTATGCCGAACTGCGCGACGTCGAACCCTTCACCCGCTGCGGCACGCGCATCCAGGTGATGATGAATGCGGGCCTGCGCGACGATATCAGCGCGCTCGCCATGACCGGGGCCGACGGCGTCGGCCTGTTCCGCACCGAGTTCCAGTTTCTCGTATCCGCCACTCTGCCGCAGCGCGAGCGCCAGCTCAGGCTGTATCGCGACGTGCTCGATGCCGCGGGCGACAAGCCGGTGGTGTTTCGCACCGTCGATATCGGCGGCGACAAGGCGGTGCCCTATCTCGCGTCCAAGATCGCGGAAAACGACGAGAACCCGGCAATGGGCTGGCGCGCGCTGCGGCTCGCTCTGCACCGCGAAGGGTTGATGAAGGCGCAGGCGCGCGCGCTGATCGAAGCGAGCGCCGGACGCACGCTTTACGTCATGTTCCCGATGGTTTCCGAAGTGTGGGAATTCGACGAGGCGAAAGAAGTGTTCGAACAGCAGCTCGAACATCTGCGCCGCAACAAGAAGCTGCTGCCCGACGCGGTGCATTACGGTGCGATGCTCGAAGTGCCCGCGCTTGCCGAAATGCTCGACCTGCTGCTGCCCAAGCTGAGCTTCCTGTCGATCGGGACCAACGACCTCACCCAGTTCCTGTTTGCGGCCGACCGCGCCAACCCTGAACTGGCCCAGCGTTATGACTGGCTTTCGATCCCGATCATGCGTTTCCTGAGGCGGGTCGCGCTTGGCACGGTGGGCACCGGGGTCGATGTCGGGGTGTGCGGCGAAATGGGGGGGCGCCGGCTCGAGGCGCTCGCGCTGCTGGGGATCGGCTATCGCCGCCTTTCGATCACGCCCGCAGCGGTCGGCCCGATCAAGGAACTGGTGCGCAAGGTCGATCTGGCCGAAATCAGTTCTGCCATGACTGCATGGCTCGCCGATCCGCAGGTCAATCTGCGCGAGGCACTCACCGAGTGGGCCGAGGCCCGCAATATCGAGGTCGATTGAACGGGCGGGCAGGACGGTTCGCCCGAGCGGCGCGCTCACCTGCGCGCCAAGACCTTGACTTGTGGAGGCCCAGGGTTTCTGTGCTGAGACAAGGGACGAAATCATAACACCGCGAAAAGTGGACGGGTCATGGATAGCGTGAACGACGGAAGCGAAGACGATCTGACCGCGGAAGCGGTCGATATGGCGGTGCCGCAGAGGCCGGGAGAACGGCTGCGCGCGGCGCGCGAGGCACAGGGGCTCGATCTCGGGCACATCGCGGCCGAAACCCGCATCCCCTTGCGCCACCTCGAAAAAATCGAAGAGGGGGCTTATGAGGAATTGCCTTCGCGCACCTATGCGATCGGCTTCGCTCGGACCTATGCCCGCACGGTCGGGCTCGACGATCGCGAGATCGTCGCCGCCGTGCGCGAGGAACTTGCCGACACGCGCTCACGTGCCGCAGCGGTGGCGGGCGGGGTAGAGCCGGGCGATCCGGCCAAGCTCCCGTCACGCGCGCTGGCGTGGTTCGGCGCGTTTGCCGCGGTGCTTCTCGCGGTGGGGATGTTTGCGTTCTACAACGCCTATTTCGCTTCGGGAGCGGGCCCGGCTCCGCTGATCTCGCCGACCGAAGAGACCGAGACAACCGACAGCGCCGTCGAAGCTGACGCAGACGCGCCCGCGGCCATCGATCCCGAGGGCAAGGTGGTCTTCACCGCTCTCGAAGACGGCATTTGGGTGCGGTTCTACGAAAGGGACGGCGAACGCCTGAACGAGAGCCTACTGGCGAAGGGCGACACCTACGAAGTGCCCGCAACCGCGAAAGACCCGCTGCTCAACACCGGGCGGCCCGATGCGCTGGGCATAACCATTGACGGGCGCGAAGTGCCCCGGCTGGCGAGCGAACCGATCACGCTCGGCGACACGCCGGTTTCGGCTGAGGCACTGCTCGCGCGGCAGGCATCGACCCCGGCGCAGCCGCCCGCAACCGCACCGGGCGGCGCTGAGACGAATTCGACTGCAACTGGACCCGCGACCGGGCCCGCCAATCCCCGCTGAGCCTTTCCCACCGATTTTGAAGCTGTCGCGCTCGACTTGCGCCCGCTTGCACGGCACAGATTCGGCTGCCGTTCATGCGCGGCCTGCCAGCAGGCACGGTCCGTCTACTGCCGAGGGGGCGCGCCACGTCCAAGCAGACGCAGTCCGCGACCCACCGCCGCCCAAAGGGAGCCAAAGAGCCATGACCACCGCTTTCCGCATTCTCGCCCCCGCGCTCGTGCTGCGTGCCGTTGGCGCCGCCGCGCTTGCCGCAACAGTTCTGACCGCGCCGGTCCCTGCCATGGCGCAGGACCGCAGCGATGAAGCGCGGCTGCGCAAGATAGAGGCCGAGATCCGCGCTCTCCAGCGCTCGGTATTTCCCGGGGGTGACGGACGGTTCTTCGAACCGCAGATCCGCAGTTCGGATGGTGCCACCCCCGCCGATCCGGCGGGCAAGCCCTCGACCACGGCGGTCACCGACATTCTCGCTCGGCTCGATGCCCTCGAACAGCAATTGCAGCGGCTGACCGCGCTGACCGAGGAAAACACCAATTCGATCGCTCTGCTCGACACCCGGCTTGCCTCGCTCGAGGCGAGCGGACGTTCCGGTGCGGGGATGGGGTCAGGAATGGGCGCAGGCACGGGCGCGAATGCGAGCGGCCCGGCTGCTGCCACCACGCCTGCACCTCCGCGTGATCGTGCTTCCAACGCAGGCGCGACCGATACCAACCTTGCCGTGATGACCGGTGCACAATCCGGCACCGGCGCGCCGCGTGCCGCGTCGCAAGCGCCCGCCTCGGGACCAAGCGCAGCCCGGCTCGCCGCGGTGCAGGCGATCACCAAGCCGCAGACCGACGATCCGGCGGACGACGAATATTCCTACGGCTTCAGGCTCTGGAGTGCGGGCTTCTATCCCGAGGCGCGCCAGCAATTGTCGCGTTTCGTCGAACAATATCCCAATCACTGGCGCGCGACCTGGGGCCGCAACCTGCTGGGCCGCGCCTTCCTCGACGATGGCATGGCCGAAGAGGCGGCGCGCTGGTTCCTGCGCAATTACCAGGCCGACAAGACCGCTGCGCGTGCGCCCGACAGCCTGCTCTATCTCGCTGAATCGATGATCGCGATGAAGGATACCAAGCGCGCTTGCATCGCGCTGTCCGAATTCGCGGATACCTATGCCGCGGTTGCCACCGGACGGCTCGCGAGCGAATATGAGGCAAACCGCCGCAAGGTTCGCTGCGACAAGTGAGCCACTGGCCAGGGGCAGGGGGCAGCGATTGATACGACCATCGACCCGGACCTGATCGAACGGTTCCGCTTCGACCTCGTTCGGGTCGGGCTGATCGGCGGCGATTCCGATGCGGGATACCGGGCGGACGATTCGCTGGATGACCCGCAGAATGACGGGGTGCGGCTCGGCCTGGCGGTTTCGGGCGGTGCGGATAGCCTTGCCCTGCTGCTGCTGGCGCATGGTGCGCTGGGTTCCAAGGCCATCGCGGCCGCAACCGTCGATCACGGCCTGCGCCCCGAAAGCGCGAGCGAAGCGGCCTTCGTCGCACGGGTTTGCGCCGAGCGCGGGATCGATCACAAGGTGCTCAGTGTCGAGGTGGCCGAGGGCAATTTGCAGGCCAATGCCCGCGCAGCGCGCTATCTCGCGCTCGGCCAGTGGCACGACGAGGTGCGCGCAGCCGCGCTGCTGACCGCCCACCATGCCGACGACCAGGCCGAAACGCTGCTGATGCGCCTCAACCGCGGCAGCGGGGTCTCGGGGCTGGCTTCGATCCGCAGCATGGCCGAGATCCCCGGCTGGGGCGGTTCTCTGGCCCGCCCGCTGCTTCGCTGGCGCAAGTCCGAACTCGAAAGCGTCGTCGCCTCGTGCGGGCTGGAACCGGTCCGCGATCCTTCGAACGTGGATCCGCAATTCGACCGCGCGCGGGTGCGCGCCTTCCTGAGCGAACAGGACTGGATCGACCCTCTCTCGCTGGCCGCCAGCGCCGAGCATCTCGAGGATGCGTGGCGGGCGATCGAATGGTTCGCCGCCGAAGACTGGGAAACCCACGTGGTCCCCGCTTCCGACAGGAGCGGCCGCGGTTTTCGCTATTACGTCAACGTGCCGCGCGCGATCGCGATCGAGACCGTCGTGCGGATCGTCACCGAACTGGGCGGCACGGTATCGCGCTCGGAGGCGGGGCGAGCCTATGATCGCTTGTGGAACGGGGAAAACGCATCGCTTGCCAATGTGCTCGCGGTCCCCGGCTTCGAACGGATCGACAAGACCGGTGTCGAGATGCGGGTGTGGCGGTTCGGACCCGAGCCTCCGCGCAAGAACGCGGACTGACTAGCCGACGATCTTGTCGCCGATCCCGATCATCTGGCCGCGGGTGATCAGAACCTTGTCGCCGCGCCGCGCGATCGCGAACAGCTTTTCGGCAAACGGATCGGGAACCCCGATACAGCCGTGGCTGGCATAGCCGTTGAGCACCGGCGAACCGTGGATCGCGATCCCGTCCCAGGTCAGCCGCAAGGTCCACGGCATCGGCGCGTTGTTGTATTTCTCGGAAACGTTGTCCTTCTCCTTGGTCAGGATCGGGAAGCTGCCGAGCGGGGTCGGGTGTTTTTGCGTGCCGAGAAGCGCGACCGCGGTTCCGATCTCGTGCCCGTCGCGAAAGACGCTGATCACCCGCGCATCGAGATCGACCGTGATCACGAGCTTGCCCTTGGCCGGCGCGCGGCTTTCGTCCCAATACCACTCCCCGTAACGGATCGTCCCCTCGATCGGGAGGATGCTTTTCACGGTGAACGGATCGCTCGCGGCGGCACGCGCCGCGGGCTTGGGAGCGGGTTCGGGAATGTCCTGAACCACCGGCTGCGAGATCATCGCGGTCGCATCTTCGCCGCGCGGAGGTTGTGCCTCGGGGCTGTCGGGATCGATGACCGCGATCCCCGACATGGTCGCATCGGGGCCGTGCATCGCGCCGTCCTGGACCCCGGCCAGCGTCGCGCTGCCCGCGATCGCGGAGAGCGCCAGCGCGGCAGTGAAGCGCAAATGTCCGAAAAGCTGGTTCATGCCTGCATTATGACGATGTTAGCCCGGTTAGGCGAGTCGCGAAGCGCGGCCAGTCTCGCCGAGGGACGCGTGCGC
>JBFHIF010000109.1:0-5372 GCA_041596595.1 Erythrobacter sp.
CCTCGCCCGCTGCACGCGAGGCCGATCGTATCCGCCAGCTTCTCCACGAATTGCGCACGCCGGTCACCGCGATCCAGGGGTATGCCGAGGTGATACAGCAGCAATTGTTCGGTCCGGCCCCGCACGAATATCGCGCGTTGGCCGCAAGTATCGCGGCGGACGCGGCGCGCATCCTTGCCGGGTTTGACGAGCTCGACCGGCTGGCGAAGTTCGAAACCGGTGCGATCGCGGTCGAGAGCGGGGAAGCTGACCTGGCCGCCATCGTCCGCGCGATCGTGACCCAGCTCGAACAGGTGTTCGATGCGCGAATGGCAGGGATCGACCTTGCCTGTGACGAGGGGGCGAGCGCGATGATCGCGCTTGATCCGGGCGAAGCGGAGGTGCTCTTGTGGCGCTTGCTGGCAACGCTCGCCTCGAACTGCGCCTCGGGCGAAATCCTCGATGCAAGCCTCGAAACCGATCATCACATAGTGCGCCTGATCTGCGAGTTGCCTGCCAAGCTGATGGCGCAGGAGGACGTTTTCTCAGCCGACATCCGCCCTACCGAAAGCGCGGTCAATACCGGGCTGTTCGGCGCCGGGTTCGCGCTGCGCCTGGCCCGCGCCGAAGCCCGCGCCGCCGGGGGCGCTCTCGACGCGGGCGACGAACGGGTGGTGCTCACTCTCCCGCTCTTGACCGGTGACGGGGCTCTGCCTAGCGCTGAGACCACGGCACAGGCGAGCAATCCCGCCGCCTGAGCAGAGCCAGGGCCACTGCAGCGGCCTTTGCCTTGGGGGGCACATCCGAATGGCCACACGCTCGATGCGCGAACCGCCTCCCACCGAGGCGAAGGCGCGCTTTGCCGATGGGTTCGGAAAGAGGGTGTTACTCACCGTCGATACCGAGGAGGAATTCGACTGGAGCGCGCCTTTCTCGCGCGAGGGATATGGCACACGCCACGTCGCGGCGCTGCCGCGTTTCCAGGTGTTTTGCGAGGAGATCGGCGCGCATCCGGTCTATCTCGTCGACTGGCCGATCGTGCAGGACGAGCGGGCAGTCGCGATCATCGGCGACGCGGTCCGGCGCGGCATGGCGGATGTGGGTCTGCAACTCCACCCGTGGGTCAACCCGCCTTTCGATGAGGACGTAAGCGTGCGCAATTCGTTCGCCGGAAACCTTTCTCCGGCGCTCGAAGCGGCGAAATTCAAACGGTTGCGTGATGGCATCGAGGAAAAGTTCGGCACCGCACCGCTGATCTATCGCGCGGGTCGATATGGTCTGGGCGAAAACACCGCCAAGTTGCTGAAGGATTGCGGCTTCGCGATCGACAGCTCGGTTCGCTCGCTGTTCGATTACAGCGCGGCGCACGGCCCCGATTACTCGCGTCACCCGCTGCAGCCCTACTGGATCGACGACGAGCGCCGCCTTCTCGAGCTCCCGGTGACCAGCGTCTATTGGGGAATGCTGCGCCAATTGGGGCGGCCGCTCCAAAGGCTCCAGAGACACATACCGACCCTTTATTCGTTCTTCTCGCGCGCCGCGCTGCTCGAGAGGATTGCACTCACCCCTGAGGGGGTGACCTCGGAAGAGGCGCTGCGCGGGATCGACATCGCGCTTGATGACGGGCTGGAGATGCTTGTCCTGTCGTTTCACAGCCCTTCGCTCGCGCCGGGTTTCACACCTTATGTCCGAACCGAGGAGGACGTCGAGATTCTCTATGACTGGCTGCGCTCGGTCTATGGCTATCTCGACTTGAGGGGCGTGCGGAGCGCAAGCGTCGCCGACGTGATCGAAGCGGCCCGGCGATGATAGTTGCGCCCACGCGTTGTTCGCGCTTGAACAGCGGCTTGGTGCGCTGTAGGGGCGCAGGCTCGTTCGCACCGCCGACCCTTCGGGCCTGTAGCTCAGCGGTTAGAGCTGGCCGCTCATAACGGCTAGGTCGCGGGTTCGAATCCTGCCGGGCCCACCACCCCTTCCCGGGGCGGACCGGTGGGCGGGCGGGCGAAAAGAGATCGTCGGGGAGTGGCGCAGCCTGGTAGCGCACCTGTTTTGGGTACAGGGGGTCGCAAGTTCAAATCTTGTCTCCCCGACCATCTCTTGAAGCCGGCGGCACGAACCGCCTTCTGCCATAGCTATTCGGCGGGTTGCGCGATCGCTTCGGCGGGAACGTCGCCTTCTTCGCGCGCGCGCTTTGCCCGGCGCTGGTCGCGGCGGTGAAGCAGGAAGAACATGAGCGCGGCTCCGACCAGCGGCAGATAGAAATGCATCAGCCGCCACGTGCTCATGGCCGGAACCAGGACGCTTATCGCGACGAACGGCGCAAACAGCAGCAGGAAGGCCGCCTCGGCCCCGCCAGCGCCTCCGGGCGTCGGCACGATTGCGGCGATCGACTGGACGAGATATTGCAGCAGCCAGAATAGCGCCGGCTGCCACTCGACCCCGAAGGCCGCGAGGATCAGTCCGGCAATAGAAAACCGCACGATCCACTGCAGCGAACTGAGGATCAGGTTGACCAGCGCGGTCCCCTTGCCGCGCTTGAGCACGGCAGCCCAATCGCCCGCGATCTGGGCGATCCAGCCTTTCACCCGGCGGATCATACGCGCCGCCCATTCGCGAACGCTGTGTCCCATGAGCCCGCCGCCGATCACCAGCGCCACAAGCGCAAGGGCAACCAAAGTTCCGAGCACGACCATGCTGACCGTCCGCAGCGTTCCGTCGAGACGCGCGAGCAATTCCGGATCGGACCGAAAGAACTCGAACATCGCAAAGCCGGTGATCGAAAGGCACAGGCCGAGCGTGCCGGCGAGCACCGCCGAATCCTCTGCGGCCTGGAACGAGATCAGGGTCACCGATCTCCGCGGACCCACGCCTTCGTTCATCAGGAACAAGAGCTTGATCGGCATTCCCCCGGTTGCCGAGGGGGTGACCGAATTGGTCGCCATCGTGCCCGTAATGACCTTGAGCGCCCGCACAAACCCCATCTCGACCCCGAGGAACCGGGCCCACAGCGCAAGTCGCAGCGAATTGGCGAACATCGGCACGAACACCAAACAGGCCACCAGAGCCAGCAGGCTGGGCTGCTTGAGCTTCTCGGAAATGTCTATTCCGCCCAGCGCGTATATCAGAACCGCGACATTCCCGAGCGCCACGATCGGCAGCACCGTCAGGGCGATCGTCGCCGTCCGCCGCGGGAGCCTGCGCCAGTGATCGATCAACGGATTGCCGCTCGATTGCGTTGGCGTAGTCTCGCCCTGGCCCTGAGGATCGCCCGGCTCGGTCACGAGAAACTCAGCGCCCGCTTGAGGCCGTCGGCCACCGCGCTGGCGCGGCGCTCGTCGCGCGCCTTTAGCGCCTCGACATATTCGATATTGAGCAATTGCTCGAACGTCTGTTTCCAGCGGTTGTGCGAGTTGGCGAGCGCGATCGAACGTTCGCGCATCCCAGCGTAATCGCCGCGCCAAACCTTGACGACATTGTCCGCCATGACTTCGCAGTCATCCACCGGGCCGAGCAGCCCCGTGCCTTCGTGCACGCGTTCGGGCATCGCCCCGCCTTCGACCCCGACGACCGGCAGGCCCGAAGCCTGCGCTTCGAGCACCGAGATGCCGAAGGTCTCGTCCGCCATGCCGCTGACATAGATATCGCAAGAAGCGAGCGCGGTGGCGAGATCCTGACGGTTGGTGATGTAGCCGGGAAACGCGATCGGGAGGCCGCGTGACTGCTCGATCAGTGTTTCGCGCAGCTTGCCTTCGCCCAGCAGCACCATCTGGGCTCCGAGATCTGCGGGAAGGTTCTTGAACATCTCGACCAGCGTGTAGGCGCGCTTTTCGTTGTCGAGCCGCCCGGCATAGATCAGCAGCGGCCCATTGCTTTCGGGCAGCCCGACCTTGCGTCGGTAATTCGGGTCGCGGTGTTCGGGCGAGAACTTGTCGATATCGACCCCGAGGCCCAGCACCCCGGTATTGGTCTGGCCGACCCCGTGGAGCATCCGTTCCGCCTCGCGGTTGAGCGTGTAGACCCGGTCGAATCGGTTGTAGGTCATCCAGGCGTAGAAAAAGCCCAGCTGGCGGCATCCGGCGGCGATGGGGTGGCCGACGAGGTCGCGCATCACGCGGTAGATCTGCGCGTTGGGGAAATCGGTGCGGTAGCCCGCCACCAGAGCGGAGTCGGGAAAGCGCCAGCGATGCCGGATCGCGAGCCACGGGAGCACCCACGGACACAGACTCTCGATGATATCCGGCTGGTATTCGCGCAGCAGTTCAAACACCGCGTCGTTACGGTTGATCCATCGATAATTCGGGCTGCCCCAGACCTGCGGCGCGCCGACCTCTGCAAAGATGGTCCGGCCCTCTACCGTGATCCGGTCTTCCGGCCCCGGCACGATCTGCAACAGGCGGTGTCCGGTGTTTTCCTGGAAAAACTTTCGCTTTTCCTTGAGATAGGTCGAAATGCCGCCGCCGCCCGTGGCCGACCAGCTCTGCGTGAGATCGCAGATCAGCAGGTTGTCGGGCAGCTTGGATCCGGCCGGCTTGTGGGTCGCCTCATGCGGCATCGCGGCGCTGTCGAGCAGCGGCAGCGCGGCCCCGAAGACAGCATCGGCGCGGTCGCCGTGGCCCTCGGCATGGTCGATCGGTTGGCGGTTGCGCGTCATGAGATCAGTTCTGGTCTTCTTGTTGGCGGCTGTAGGCGGCCCGATCGGCAGCGGCGACGGTACTAATGAGCGGATTTTTCGTCAAATCCGCCAGGGATCGGGATCAGATGGGGACGCGCACTGGCCGAGACAAGATTACTCCTGCATGACCGGCGGCGCGCTGGGGCGAACCGAACCGGTGAGGATCGGGCTGGCTTCGTTCGCCAGGATGCCGACAACCTGCGTCCACACCGCGACATTTTGGCGCAGCTGCGCCGGGTCGATCTTGTCGAGCGTGTCGTCGGGGGTGTGGTGGAAATCGAAATAACGCGTGCCGTCCTGCTGGAGGTCGATCAGCGCCGCCTTCTGGTCGCGGGCAATGTCGAGATCGGCACCACCGCTTGCGGTGATGGTCGAATTGGCAACCCCGAATCGTGCAACCGCGGTCGCGATCCGCGCGTGGAGATCGGGATTGCTCTCGCGGAAATTGCTTTCGAACCGCCAGATCCGGTCGGCACCGAAATCGCTTTCCAGCCCGACCGCGATGGGCTCGTCGATATGCGCCGCGCTATAGGCTTTCGAGCCCCACAGCCCGGTTTCCTCCGCTCCCGCCAGTAACAGGCGGATCGTGCGCAACGGCTGACCGGTAGCGGCGACATGCTTGGCCGCAGCCGCGATGATCCCGCAGCCAGCCCCGTCATCGAAGGCTCCGGGCGCATTCCACCAGCTGTCGATGTGGCAGGCGAGAAGGACCGGCGGCAGG
>JBFHIF010000110.1:0-5370 GCA_041596595.1 Erythrobacter sp.
GAGCGAGAAGAAGCGGTTGAGCGCGGCATTGTCGGGCGCAAAACCGCCGAGCAGCCAGGTCTTGATCGTCGGGCCGACCAGCGGGATCGCCTCGAACAGGCCGGTGATCACCTGCGCGCCCCAGAAGCTCATCTGGCCCCAAGGCAGGACGTAACCCATGAAGGCGGTCGCCATCATCAGCAGGAAGATGACCACGCCGAGCAGCCAGATCATCTCGCGCGGGGCCTTGTAGGACGAATAAAACAGGCCGCGGAAGATGTGGAGATAGACCACGATGAAGAAGAAGCTCGCGCCATTGGCGTGGGCATAACGCATCACCCAGCCCCAGTTGACGTTGCGCATTATGTGCTCGGTGGTCGCAAAGGCAACCTCGGTGTTGGCAGCATAATGCATCGCGAGCACAACGCCGGTGACGATCTGGAGCACCAGGAAGAAGCCGGCGAGAACGCCGAAATTCCACATGTAATTGAGGTTGCGCGGAACCGGATAACCCGCGCCCACAGCGTTGTAGACGAGACGCGGCAGAGGCAGCTTCTCATCGACCCACTTGGCGAAAGTGGATTGCGGTTCGTACTGCTTGGCCCAGGCAAAACTCATGGCGTTCTCTCGGTTCTAAGCGTGAATTCTAACAGGATCGGACATTGGCATCTGCATCAGCCGACGCGGATCGTGGTGTCCGAAGTGAAGGTATAGTCGGGGACCACCAGGTTGATCGGTGCAGGCCCCTTACGGATGCGGCCTACCGAATCGTAGTGCGATCCGTGGCAGGGGCAGAAATAGCCGTTATATTCGCCCTTGTTCTCACCCTCAGCCGCGCCGAGAGGCACACAGCCCAGATGCGTGCAGACGCCCATCGTCACGAGGATATCGCGGTGCCCTTCCTTGGTCCGCTCTTCGAGCGTTTCGGGGTCGCGCATGTCGGACAGGTCGGCAGCCTTGGCTTCTTCGACCTCCTGCGGGGTCAGGCGCTTGATGAAAAGCGGCTGCTTGCGGAACACGGCCTTGACGCTCTGGCCCGGTTCGATCGCAGCGATATCGACATCGGTGGTGCTTTCGGCGAGGACGTCGGCCGACGGAGACATCTGGCTGATCAGCGGCAGCAGCAGCGACGCGCCGCCCACACCGGCGGTTCCGATCGCGGCGATATGAATCCAGTCGCGGCGGCGCACGCCTTCTTCCTCGTGGGTGTGCGCGGTGGTGGTTTCGGCCCCGTTGGACGCCATCGTCATGTACCCTGTTCGTTTTTCCGGAGACCGCGTGGCCGCCCCCGGAATCGTTGATTAAACCCTGCCCCCACGCGAAGCGAGCTCTGCGGCCTGCTTTCGCCCGGAATGCACGCGGCAAGGACGCAGCACGTCCCGGCCAGTGTTCGGCTCGCCGCGCCAATAGCCACAAAAGACGTCAAATCCAACCGTGTTTTGAACACAGTCCGTTCACTTTGCCGCAATAGTGCTTTGGTCTTTGTCTCAGCCTGCCGCGATCATGCTGATCTGTCGACCATAATCGGGCTCGCCGCGCAAGGTCGAACGGCGGTAGGAATAGTAGGTTTGCGGGTGGCCGAACGTGTCGCGCCCGAGGTCCTCGATCCGCGCGATCCCAGCCGCCGAAAGCCGGGCAGCGATGTAGCCGGGCAGATCGAACAGCCACCTCTTCACGCCGTCGCGCGCGGGCGCGGGGTGGAAATGGCGTTCGTCTTCGGCTGCGAATTGCAGGCGGAAGGGTTCGTCCACCTCGTAGCTTTGCCGCGCAATCGTCGGCCCGATCGCGGCCCTGATCGCGGCCCGGTCTGCGCCGAGCGTTTCCATCGCTCCGATCGTGTTCTCAAGTATGCCGCCGTGTGCGCCGCGCCAGCCGGCATGGGCAGCACCCACCACTCCGGCCCCGGCGTCGGCCAACAGCACCGGGGCGCAATCGGCCGTCACGATCCCCAGCACCACGCCGGGCGTGGCGGTCGCCAGCGCGTCGGCCGCCGGGCGCCCCTCGGGCGTGTCGTCCCACGCCTCGTCGACCGTCAGGCAGTCGGCCGAATGAACCTGGTGCGGCGCGGCCAGCCGCCCGCCCTCGACCACGGCCAGTGCCGCCGCAGCGCGGTCGCGCGCGACGTCTCCGGGATCACCCGGCCCACCAAAACCGAACTGGTGCGCGCCGCCGCGATGACCGAAAAAGCCATGCGCCACGCCCGCCAGGATGGCGGCCTGCGCGATTTCCAGGGGTCCGGTCATTATCCCTCGAGACTGCGTTCGACCTGTTCGAACGTATCGCGCGACAGGCTGTCCGTCGCCCGAATGCGCTCGAGTTCGCCCCTCATCAAGGCGGCGCGCCCTTCCTCGGTCCGCCGCCAGCGTCCGAGCGGAGAGACGAACCGCGCCGCCGTCTGCGGGTTGATCGGATCGAGTTCAAGGATCACATCGGCAATCATCCGGTAGCCCGAGCCGTCGGCGGCATGGAATCCCTGCGAATTGCCGGCGAAGGCCATGTACAAGGAGCGCACGCGGTTGGGGTTCTTCATCGTGAAATCGGGATGCCCGGCGAGCGAGCGGACATGGTCGATTACCTGCGGGTGCAGCGACAGCCCCTGGAGAGTAAACCACTTGTCGATCACCAGCGCATTGCCGCGATAGCGATCATAGAACGCGGCGAGCTTGTCCTCCCGGGCCGGATGATCGAGGCCCGCGAGCACCATTAGCGCCCCCTGCCGGTCGGTCATGTTGTCGGCGGCGTCGAATTGCGTGACAGCGAGATCGGCAGCGCGCGCGGGATCGGATGCGGCGAAAAGGCCAAGCACCTGCGACTTGACCTTGCGCGCACCGCGCGCTTCGGGATCGTCGCTTCCGACAGAAGCGGTCCGATCGTAGAGCGCGCCCAGTTCGCTTGCCAAATCGTTTCCGATCGATGTCTTCAAGGCCTCGCGTGCCTGGTGGATCGCACCCGGATCAGCCTTGCGCCCGCCTGCGCTCATCGCCTCGAAGAGATAGGTTTCGCTCGGCAACATGAGCAATTCGCCGCGCATCGAATCGTCGATCCGCTGATCCGCGATGATCGAGCGCAGAGCCGTGGCTATCGCGGCTTCGCTCTTAGCAATGGCAGATTGATCGCTTTCCCCTCGCGCGGCTACGACGAGGTGCCGAACCGCCAATTCCTGCAGCGCTTCGTAGCGAGCAAACGGATCGTCATCATGCGCCGCCAGAAACAAAAGGTCGTCATGCGACAGGTCGCGCTCGATCGTCACCGGCGCGGTGAAACCGCGGTTGATCGAGACCACCGGGTCAGGCCCGACCAGCGGGTATTCGAAGGTCTGGCGCTGCTCGGTCACGATCGCGAGCCGTTCGGGTCCGGTGCGTTCTTCTCCGCGCGAATGGACCGCCAGCAGAAGCGGGATCGGCATCGGCTGCTTTTCGGGCTGCCCCGGCGTCGCCGGAACGCTCTGTTCGACTGTCAGCCTGAGCCCGTTCCCGACGACGTCCTGCGACACCTTCACGCTCGGCGTGCCCGCCTGGCTATACCAAAGCCGGAATTGCTTGAGATCGAGCCCCGCCCCATCCTCGATCGCCCGAACGAAATCCTCGCAGGTCGCAGCCTCGCCATCGTGCCGTTCGAAATACAGGTCGGTGCCCTTGCGAAAGGCGGCCTCGCCATTCCGGTGGTCGGCCATCGTCCGCATCATGCGGATGACCTCTGCGCCCTTGTTGTAGACGGTGGCGGTGTAAAAATTGCTGATCTCGCGGTAGCTGTCGGGCCGGATCGGGTGCGCGAGCGGGCCGGCATCCTCGGGGAATTGCGCCGCGCGCAGGATGCGCACGTCCTCGATCCGCTTGACCGCCTCGCCCTGCATGTCCTGGCTGAACATCTGGTCGCGCAGAACGGTGAAGCCTTCCTTCAGGCTGAGCTGGAACCAGTCGCGACAGGTGACCCGGTTGCCCGACCAGTTGTGGAAATATTCGTGCGCAATTACGCCTTCGATCGCGTCGAAATCGGCATCGGTCGCGGTGTCCTTGTCAGCCAGCACGTATTTCGTGTTGAAGACGTTGAGCCCCTTGTTCTCCATCGCCCCCATGTTGAAATCCGACACCGCGACGATGTTGTAGAGATCGAGATCGTATTCGCGCCCGAACACCTCCTCGTCCCATTTCATTGCGCGGTGAAGCGAATCGATCGCATGGTCGGTGCGGGCAAGATCGTCCTCGCGCACCCAGATATTGCATTCGACCTCGCGCCCGGAACGCGTGGTGAAAGGCTTGGAATTGGCGACCAGATCGCCCGCGACCAGCGCAAACAGGTAGGACGGCTTGGGCCAGGGGTCGTGCCATTCCGCCCAGTGCGTGCCGTCGTCGTTCTCGCCTTCGGCCTCCTTGTTGCCGTTGCACAACAGGACGGGGAACAGCTTTATGGGGCCGGTCATCCTTACCCGGTATGTCGAAAGCACATCGGGGCGGTCGGGAAAGAAGGTGATGCGCCGGAACCCCTCGGCCTCGCACTGGGTGCACAGCATCCCGCTCGAGGCATAGAGTCCCATCAACTGAGTGTTGGCGGAGGGATCGAGCTCTGTCGCGATCTCGATCTCGTGCGCTTCGCTCGAAAGCGGCAGGATCAGGTCGCCTCCATCCATCCGGTAGTCGGTCGACGGTTCGCCATCGACCTTGACCGAAATCAGTTGCAGGCCATCGCCATTGAGCCGGATGTCGGAGGCCGGATCGGCCTTGGCATTGCGGCTGACGGTCAGCCTGGCGACCACCCGGGTCGCGTCGAGCCCGAGATCGAATTCGAGCCGTGTCTCGGGGACCAGCCAAGGAAAGGGTCGGTAATCATCGCGCCGAATGACCGGCGGCTCCTTCGGACTGCGCGCCGCGTCGGCGAGTTCGGGGTTGCCTTCCGGGTTGGTCGGGTTTGTCGCAATATCCATGGGCTGATCCGATTTCATTTGATTCAAGTGGGGGTCAAGCGATTACAACGCGAGCATGGCGCGTTTGTTCATTTTCGGACTGGGCTACACTGCGAGCCGGATCGCCGCCAGTCTGCGTGCGCGCGGCTGGGATGTCGATGCGACCGGCAGCGCGGGAAATGTCGATTTTGCCGATCGCACAGACGTTCGCGAAGCCCTTGCCGGGTGCGTCCATGTGCTCTCCTCGGTTCCGCCCGACCGGGAAAGCGAGACAGATCCGGTGCTCGAGGCCTACCGCGACGATATAACCGGCAAGCGTCTCGCATACCTGTCCTCGACCGGGGTCTATGGCGATGCGAAGGGCGCGTGGGTGGATGAAAGCGCGCCAACGGGCACAGGGCGCCGGAATGCGCGCTCGGATGCCGATGCCCAGTGGCTCGCGATGGAAGCGCGCGTGTTTCGCCTGCCGGGAATCTACGGGCCCGGCCGCA
>JBFHIF010000111.1:0-5370 GCA_041596595.1 Erythrobacter sp.
AAGGAAACCCGTATGTGTCGTAGAGCTTGAACGCGGTCTCCCCGTCGAGAGCCGCGCCCTCGGGCAGCGCCGACAGTTCGGCGTCGAGAAGCTTGAGACCCTTGTCGAGCGTCTTGCGGAACTGCGATTCCTCGCGCTCGAGCACTTCCTCGATCAGGGCCTGGCCGCGCACGAGTTCGGGATAGGCCTGCCCCATCTCGGCAACCAGCGCAGGCACCAGGCGGTGCATCAGCGGCTCGCTCGCACCAAGCAGGTGGGCGTGACGCATGGCGCGGCGCATGATCCGACGCAGCACATAGCCGCGCCCCTCGTTCGACGGAAGGACGCCGTCAGCCATGAGGAAGCCGCTGGAGCGCAGATGATCGGCGATGACCCGGTGGCTGGCCGTCTGGTCGCCGTGTGCCGCGACCCCTGTCAGGTCCTCAGACGCTCCGATCAACGCCTTGAACGTGTCGGTGTCGTAATTGTCGTGAACCCCCTGGAGCACCGCCGCAATCCGTTCGAGGCCCATGCCGGTATCGATCGAGGGCTTGGGCAGATCGCGCCGGCTGCCATCCGCCTGCTGATCGAACTGCATGAAGACGAGGTTCCAGATCTCGACGAAGCGGTCCCCATCCTCGTCGGGGCTGCCCGGAGGTCCGCCGGGAATGTGATCGCCGTGATCATAGAAGATCTCGGAGCAGGGGCCGCAGGGCCCGGTATCGCCCATCGACCAGAAATTGTCGCTGGTCGCGATCCTGATGATCCGGTCCTCGGGGAGGCCTGCAATCCTGCGCCACAGGTCGAAGGCCTCGTCATCGCTGTGATAGACGGTTGCGGTAAGACGGTCGGCAGGAATGCCCCATTCGCGGGTCAACAAGGTCCAGGCATGCTCGATGGCCTGTTCCTTGAAATAGTCCCCGAACGAGAAATTGCCGAGCATCTCGAAGAAGGTGTGGTGGCGCGCCGTATAGCCGACATTGTCGAGATCGTTGTGCTTGCCGCCGGCGCGGACACATTTCTGCGAGGACGTGGCGCGCGGGGCGGGCGGCGTTTCGAGCCCGGTAAACACGTTCTTGAACGGAACCATCCCCGCATTCACGAACATCAGCGTGGGATCGTTATACGGCACGAGCGGCGCGCTCTGCACGCGTTCATGGCCGGCCTGCCCGAAATAGTCGAGGAACGAGCGGCGGATTTCGTTGGTCGAGGTCATGCAAGCGCAGTTAGGCAATGCGCCCGCTCGCGGCAAGCCACCGCGTGAGCGCGCCCGAATGATCTGGCGTGAGAATTGGCGACTGGCTCAATGCGCGCACGTGATCGATTCCGGTGCGCCAGGAACAGAAAGACCGGCACTGCCGTGCCCCGCGAACGGGATGGGCATGCGCCGGTCTTCCGGTTGTCCGGGCTCCGCGCTTGCACGCAGGAACAGCCCGCTTGAGGATCCGATGCGTCAGTCCGCGTCCGGGCCGGTCATCATTTCCTCGGCGACCTCGTCGGTCCGGCCACGTATCGCGGCTTCCAAGCGGTCGCAGATTTCAGGGTTTTCCTTGAGATAGGTCTTGGCGTTTTCGCGTCCCTGGCCAATCCGGATGCTGTCATAGGAGAACCAGCTTCCCGATTTCTCCACGACCCCGGCCTTGACCCCGAGATCGAGAATCTCGCCGATCTTCGAGATGCCTTCGCCATACATGATATCGAATTCAACCTGCTTGAACGGCGGGGCCACCTTGTTCTTGACGACCTTGACGCGGGTCGAGTTGCCGACCACCTCGTCGCGATCCTTGATCTGGCCGGTGCGACGGATGTCGAGCCGGACCGAGGCATAGAACTTGAGCGCGTTACCGCCGGTCGTGGTCTCGGGATTGCCGTACATCACGCCGATCTTCATCCGCAGCTGATTGATGAAGATCACCATGCATTTCGAACGGTTGATCGATCCGGTCAGTTTGCGCAGCGACTGGGACATGAGCCGCGCCTGGAGACCGACATGGGAATCCCCCATCTCGCCCTCGATTTCGGCGCGGGGAACAAGCGCCGCGACCGAATCGATCACCAACACGTCGATCGCGTTTGAACGCACCAGAGTGTCGGTAATTTCGAGCGCCTGTTCGCCCGTATCGGGCTGTGAGACGATCAGTTCGTCAATGTCGACACCCAGCTTCTTGGCATAGACCGGGTCGAGCGCATGCTCGGCATCGACGAAAGCGGCGGTGCCGCCTGCCTTCTGCGCTTCGGCGATGCAATGCAGCGCGAGCGTGGTCTTGCCCGAACTTTCCGGGCCATACACTTCGATGACGCGCCCCTTGGGAAGGCCGCCGATCCCCAGAGCGATATCGAGCCCCAGAGATCCGGTCGAAATCGATTCGACCTGCATCGTCTCTCTCGAGCCCAGCTTCATCGCCGAACCCTTGCCGAATGCACGATCGATCTGAGCGAGAGCGGCGTCGAGCGCCTTTTGACGGTCCACGTCGTTTTCCTTATCTACCAGCTTGAGATTTGTAGCCATCGCACGCTCTCCTCTACTTGCCTAGATGCGATCAGGAATTATCGACCGCCCCTTGTCGAAAGACGATGTATCGCATTTGTTCTCATGGAACAAGAGAAGAACGCAAAATTATTTTCAAAGGTTTTCGGTGACCTATCGGGTCGATGGGCGAACCGTCCGCAACACCGCTCCGACCTTGTCTCCGATTTCCTGAACGCTGAACGGCTTGGCAATGAAATGCATCTGGGGAACGTCGATGTCGCGCCGCAAATGCTCCTCGGCATAGCCCGACATGAACAGCACCGGCATGTCCGGCCTGATCTTGCGGATCGCGCGCACCATCGCCGGACCGTCGAGCCCCGGCATCACCACGTCGCTGACGATGAGGTCAAACTCGCCGCCATCCTCGATCGCCGATAGTCCCTCCTCCCCGCCTTCGCATGCGACGACTTCGTAGCCGGCGCGGGCGAGAGCGCGCTCGGCGACCGCGCGGACCATGTCCTCGTCCTCGACCAGCAGGATCTTCCCTCCCGCGGACCAGTCGGACGACACTGGCGCTGGCGCCTCCTTGCGCCGTGGAGCCTCCCCGCGATGAACCGGGAAATAGATCGTGAAACGGGCACCGGTGGTGCGCCCGCCTGAATCGGTCACATTGTCGGCGAAGATGAATCCGCCCGACTGCTTGACGATACCGTAAGCGGTCGAAAGGCCCAGCCCGGTTCCCTTGCCCTGCTCCTTGGTGGTGAAAAAGGGCTCGAACAGCTTGGGCAGATATTGTTCGGGAATACCCCCGCCCGTGTCCTGGACAATCAGAACGGTGTAGTCAGCGGGAGGCAGGATTTCGGAGCCCAGCTTGACCACTTCCCTTGCGTGCAGACTGCGGGTGAGCAGCGATATACGCCCTTCGCCGCGCCCGTTTGACTGGATCGCGTCGCGCGCATTGACGGCGAGGTTCATGATGACCTGTTCGAGCTGCTGCGGGTCGGCGCGCACTGGTCCCAGATTGCGGTCGTGCTGGACGTAATAGGTGATTTTCTCGCCGAGGAGGCGTTTGATCAACGGTCCGACTTCGCTGACGACGTCGGGCAGCTGGAGGATCTCTGGGCGCAAGGTCTGCTGACGGGAAAAGGCCAGCAATTGCCGCGTGAGCGATGCGGCGCGGTTCGAATTGGCGCGGATCTGCTGGATATCGTCGTAATCGCTGTCGCCAGGCGTATGGCGCAGCAGCATCAGGTCGCAGGTCCCGATGATCGCGGTCAGCACGTTGTTGAAATCGTGCGCGACCCCACCCGCGAGCTGGCCCACCGCCTGCATCTTGGTCGCTTGGGCAACCTGTCGCTTGAGCTGGTTCTCTTCTGAGGAATCGGCAAGGCTCAGCAGCACCGCGGCCTCTCCAAGTCCGCGAACCCCCGCGAGCCCGAGCGAGACCGGCTCGTCAGGTTGCGATGCGAGCCGCACCGGAATGTCCCCGCTGGTCGCAGGCCCGCGGCCATGACGGCGCACCGCATCGGAAAGCGCGGCCTTGTCCTCGCGCACCACGAGATCGGTGGGGAAGGATGGGAGCCCTCTTCCCTCGCGCCCGATCGAGCGCAGGAATGCCTCGTTGCCGAACAGGAAGCGCCCGTCGCGATCGGTCATCGCCAGCCCGAGCGGCAATTGCGCCAGAAGCGCCTCGAGCTGAGCAACGCCCGCATGAGCCGTGCCGTCCCAGCCGCCGCCGATACCCACTCCGCTGTCGATCATCAGCATCAGCGTGCTGGCGGAAGCGTTCTCCCGTCCTCCGGCGGGGTCGCGGAGCGGCACATCGACAAGCGTCTGCGGCGTCCCGCCCCTGCCCTCGCGGGCGAAGAAGATGCGCTCGCGCTCGTCCGAGCGAAGGAACGACACGAAATCCTGACCCACCAGCGTTGCGCTGGGATCGCCCGAGGCGCGCTCGGCAAATCCGGCACTCACCGACTTCACAACGCCGCCTGGATCGGTGATCGCGGCCTCGATCCCGGCGAGGCTGAGCATCCGGCCGAGCGGACCGGAAAGGTCGAGATCGACCAGCGCATCGGTTTCCTCGCCCGCAATGCGCGTGAAGCGCCAGACAAGATGGTCATCGCCCCGCCCTGCTCTCGTGGCCATGACGCGCCAGTTCTCGGTGGTCGCGGCGGTGGCGAGTTCCTCGAGAGCGGCTTCGCCGTCGCGCCACGCTTCGCGCGCCAGCCGGGTCAGGGCCTCGAGTTCCGGTCGATCGAGCGGAAGCGAAGGCGGGGCGCTGCCGACCCCGAAGGCATCGATAAACACTGAATTGGCGCAGACCATGCGATTGGCGCGATCGGTGATCGCAATCGCTGTATCGCCGCCGCCCGCGCTTTCGATGGCGGCCACCGTCACCGACCAGTCGGCTGAAGCGGGCTGCGTCTCCTCCTGTTCGACACGCACGCGTTCGAGAACGAAGATCCCGCCGAGAAGCACGCCAAGCCCGAGAGTGAACGCGAGCGTGACCGCCCCATCGCCCGTGACGGCGAAGATCAGCATCGCGCTGACCAGCAATCCGGCGGCCAGCCCGCCATAAAGCAGAGCCAGGTCGGAGTTGGACAGCGCTTGTGACGCTTCCCCGGACCCTGCGCCGAGCGTGCCTATCCGTCGCTTCACGGGTGACCTATCCATCCTGGTGTGCTTCGCCTGGGATCAAGGACAGCGATCCTAGTTCGCATTGAGCCGCTGGTCGAGCCGGGCTTCCATGACCTTCAACCGCTTGGCCCGTCGCCGCAGGATGATGACCCGCCAAACCACGCCGGCGATCAGGTAACCGATAGCAGCGGTTAGGACCGAAAGCGTCATGAACCCGACCACCGTAACCCCGGCGAGCTGGAAAAAGTCGATCGCCCATTGCCACGCGCCGCTTTCGAGCTGTC
>JBFHIF010000112.1:0-5366 GCA_041596595.1 Erythrobacter sp.
GATAGCCGATCCGTTCGAGAAACGCGCGATATTCTGCCGGGTCATGCGGCTCTCCGCGCCTTTCCGAATGCCAATTGTCGATCTGCTTTTGCAGATCCTCGCGCCTTTCGAGCAAGGCGGCATTACGCGGAGCGAATTCGGCGAGAAGCGCGGCAAATCCCTGCCAGAAGGCATCACGGTCGCGCCCCAGCGGGGCCAGCACTTCGGTTTCGAGAAATCGGGCCAGCCCCTGGTCGACGTTGAGCCCGGCGCGGTTGATCGTTTCGTTCATCGGTGTCCTCATGACTGCTACAAAGCGGGCCTGGGGAGGAGGACGGAGTGCGGCTATGGCTCAGGGCGGTCATTATTGCAACGGCTTGGAAGCACGCGAAAGCACCGCTAGAGACCGTTGCTGATGAAACCTGATCTCCTGTCCGAAATTGACCCCGCAACGATGCTCGCCGACGTGCAGACCTGGTGCGCCATCAACACCGGGACCGGCCATCTCGATGGGCTGGAGCGACAGGCCGATGCGCTTGCCGAGGCTTTTTCGGCTCTTCCGGGCGAAGTCGAACTGGTCGATCCCTCGCCGGTGACCGGGATCGCCGCCAACGGCGAGGGATACGAGATCGCCAATGGTCGTCACCTGATCGTGCGCGTCCGTCCGACCGCCAATCGTCGGGTGCTGCTGACCGGGCACATGGACACGGTCTTCCCCGCCGATCACCCGTTTCAGGATCTGACATGGCTCGAAGACGATGTCCTCAACGGCCCCGGCGTCGCCGACATGAAGGGCGGGATCGCGGTCATGCTCCACGCGCTGAAGGCGTTCGAGGCGAGCGGCAGGGCCGAAGCGCTCGGCTATGACATCCTGATCAATTCCGACGAGGAAACCGGGTCGCTCGCGAGCGCTGGCCTGATTTCGGAGATGGCTCGCGGCAAGCTCGCCGCGCTGACCTACGAGCCGGCCGCGCTTCCCGACGGAACGCTGGCCCATGCGCGCGGCGGGACGGGCAATTACGCGATCACCATCGCGGGCAAATCCGCCCATGCCGGCCGCAACCCGCACGAGGGCCGCAACGCCATCGTCGCCGCAGCCGACCTGATCCTGCGGCTCAGGGCGATGGAACGCGAGGATATCACGGTGAACCCGGCCAAGCTCGAAGGCGGGGGTCCGAACAACGTCGTGCCCGACCATGCGGTTCTGCGGTTCAACATCCGGCCCAAGTCGACCGAGGCGATGGAAGGGTTCGACAGCGCACTCGATACCCTTCTGCGTACCATCGAGAGCGAACACGAGGTCACCGTCTCACGCCACGGCGGGGTGACCCGGCCGCCCAAGCCGGTCGATGACAAGGCGCAGGCGCTGTTCGATCTGGTGAGGAAATGCGGTGCCGAGCTCGGCCAGCAGATCGGCTGGAAATCGACCGGCGGCGTGTGCGACGGTAACAATATCGCCGCCTGCGGGGTCCCCGTGGTCGACACGATGGGCGTGCGCGGCGGTGCTATCCATTCCTCGGACGAATTCCTGATCGTCCCTTCTTTGCAGGAGCGCGCCGCGCTTTCCGCCCTTGTCCTCACGCGCATCGCCGACGGCGCGCTTTCCGGAGATTCACATTGACCTTTCGCCTGCGCGCTGCGCGCCGATCCGATCTCGAGGCGATCTACGAGATGGCCAAGCTCACCGGCGGCGGGTTCACCAACCTGCCACCCGATCGCAACGCGCTCACCGCAAAGCTCGAAAGCGCCGCCGACGCATTCGCCAATTCCGGCGATGAGCTGGTCGATGAAAAGTTCGTTCTGGTGCTTGAGAATGTCCAGACAGGCGCGGTGCGCGGAACCTGCCAGCTGATGACGATGGTCGGGCAGCAATGGCCCTTCTATTCCTACCGGCTCAACACGCTGACCCAGTATTCGCAGGAACTCGATCGCACTGTGCGCGCCGAACTGCTCAGCCTCGTCACCGATCTCGAAGGGTCGAGCGAGGTCGGCGGGCTGTTCCTCCATCCCAATGAACGCGCAGGCGGGCTCGGCCTGCTGCTGGCGCGCAGCCGCTACCTGTTCATCGCGATGCACCGGTCGCGCTTTGCCGATCGCGTGATCGCCGAACTGCGCGGGATCATCGACGAGCGCGGCGGATCGCCGTTCTGGGACGGGGTCGCTGGCCGGTTCTTCGGGATGAGCTTCCAGGAAGCGGACTATTTCAACGCGATCAAGGGCAACCAGTTCATCGCCGATCTGATGCCCAAGCACCCGGTCTATGTCTCGATGCTCGACGAGGACGCGCGCAGCGTGATCGGCGTGCCCCACCCGACCGGGCGCGCGGCGATGCGGATGCTCGAGAACGAGGGCTTCCACTATGACGGCTATGTCGACATTTTCGACGGCGGGCCGACCATGGTCGCGCGCACCGACGAGGTGACAAGCGTGAAGAACAGCGTCTCGGCCACGGTGACCGGCTGCAACCTTGGCGAAGGCGAACGCGCCATCCTCGCGACCGGCCGGCTCGAAGGCTTCCGCGCCTGCTACGGCGCCCGCGCGCTCGACGGCGAAGGCGGGATCGCGATCGACGCGGCTTCCGCCGACGCGCTCGACGTGAAGGAAGGCGACGAAGTCTGGAGCGTGACCCGATGAGCAATCTCACCGAGATCAATTTCGACGGGATCGTCGGGCCGAGCCACAATTACGCAGGTCTCAGCCTCGGAAATATCGCCAGCGCCAGCCACAAGGGCGATACGTCCTATCCGCGCGCCGCCGCGCTGCAGGGCGTGGCAAAGATGCGCGGCAATCTCGAACGGCTGGGCGTCCAGGGTTTCCTGTTGCCGCTGCCGCGACCGAACCACGCCCTTGCCGAGCGGCTCGCGCTGAACGGGAACGAGGACCCCGCGCTGCGCGCCGCGCCGTGGTCGGCATCTTCGATGTGGACCGCCAACGCGGCGACGGTCAGCCCCGCACCCGACACTTCGGACGGGCGTTGCCACCTCACCCCGGCCAACCTCGTGACAATGCTGCACCGCGCGCAGGAATGGCCCGACACCAAGGCGATGCTCGAACTGGCCTTTGCCGACCGCGATCATTTCGCGGTTCACGACATCGTGCCGATGACCTTCGGCGACGAAGGCGCTGCGAACCACATGCGGTTGTGCGAGAGCCATGAGAGCCCGGGGGTCGAGGTCTTCGTCTATGGCAGGCCCGGCGGGCGGTTTCCCGCGCGCCAGCACGAACAGGCCAGCCGCCTCGTCGCGCGCAGCCACGGGCTCGATCCCGAAAGGTGCGTGTTTATCGAGCAGAACCCCGCTGCGATCGAGGCGGGCGCTTTTCACAACGATGTCGTCTCGGTCGCAAACCAGCGGGTGCTGTTCACCCACCAGGAAGCCTTTGCCGACCAGCTGGGCGCCTACGAGGCGATTCGCTCGGCTTTCCCCGCTCTCGAAGTGGTCGAGGTTCCCAGCGAGGCTGTCAGCCTCGCCGAGGCGATCCGGACCTACCTGTTCAACGCGCAGCTCGTCACCCAGCCCGACGGCACGATGGCGCTGGTCGTGCCCGAGGAATGCCGCGAGAGCGAGAGCGTATGGGCATGGTGCGAGCACATGATGGCGGGTAACGGCCCGATCAAGCACGTGATCCCCGTCGATGTCCGGCAGTCGATGGCGAATGGCGGCGGCCCGGCCTGTCTGCGGTTGCGGGTGGTGTGCGACCCTCAGACGGTCGACCCGCGATTCCTGCTCGATGAAGCCAAAGCGGACCTGATCGAGCGTGTCATTGCGAAACACTGGCCCGAACAGATCGACCCTTCCGACCTCGGCAGCGATGCGCTGGCACGCAGCGTCGTTTCGGCGCGCGGGGAATTGCTTTCCGCGCTCGGGATCCATGAACTTGGTTAAAGCGTTTGGCTTCCAAATTCAGAGCGGTTAAACTTGCTGCAACGTTAACCACTCGTGCCTTCCGCTTCGAACTTTGGAGCGGGAACTTCCGATAGTTAGCGAAGGAGAGAGAATGCTGCGCAGGATTGCCAGGCTGTTTGTGATCAAGAACAGGTTTGAAGCCTTCGTGATCATCTACGCGCTTGCGCTCGGCGCCACCACGCGCGGTGCGGCCTATCTCGAGCAATATCCGTCTTATTGGGGCGAGGCGCTGTTCCTCGCCGCCTGTGCAGCCGTTTTCCTCGCCGGAGCGGCGATTCTCGATGGGTTGAAGGCGAAAAAGGAACTCGACGAGCTGCGCTCGCGGCTCGAAACCGAGACCTGATCCCCGCGCAATAGCGCGGCAAGATCGCAAAATCGAAAATATGAAGGTGGGGGTTTCTGTTGCTAGCTACCCCCGGAGCCCCGGAATCCGTTCTGTTGCCCGGTCGGTCCAACCGCGCTTTAGCTTTGTAACTTCAGGGCGTTAGCCCGTCACGTTACGCTGCAATAGCGAGTGCTTCGTTATCGTTTGCACTTGTGAGTGTGAACAGTTTTACGGGTTACTCAGCCCGGGCAAAAACTACGCTTTTCAGCCCACGTCGATCCTAGTTCGGCCCAGTCAGAAACCTCTGTCAAAACAGAGGGTTGTGGTGGAGCCGCCGGGTACTGCCCCCGGGTCCGTTGTGCCTATTGAACGCAGCAATTTATCGCCATAGTCGGTTGCCCGACACGCCCTATATAGCGATTCCAAGATTAATTGGAAGTGGACGGGCTCGGATCAGCCGAACGAGCCGGATCGGGTTTGGCATCGCGCATTTCGGCCAGAATCTTCTTTAGCACGTCCAGCTGCGGATCGGTCGGGATGTCATCCTGGCTAGCGCTGTCGTCGGATTGCCCCTGCTTTTCCTGCATTTCGTCGATCACGCGGTTGATCGTTCTCAGAAGCAGGAACAGCGCGATCGCGATGATCAGGAAATTGACCAGCTGGGTGAGAAAATCGCCGTAGCCGATCATCGCCACGCCGGCTTCCTTCAGTTCATTGTAGTTGGTCAGGCTTCCCGAATAGCCGTCGGGAATCGAGCCGAGCCTGAGGAAATAATTCGAGAAATCGATATCGCCGAACAGCCAGCCGATGAACGGCATGATCACGCTTTCGGTAAGCGAGGTGACGATTTTTCCGAAGGCCGCGCCGATCACGACGCCGATTGCAAGATCGAGCACGTTGCCGCGTGCGATGAACTTGCGAAACTCTGCTACGAAATTCATGGGGGAACCCTCCTGTTGTCGGCTATCCGCGAATGAACGGGTGCCGCAACCGCCGGGTTCCCCCCGGACGGGTTCGCGCTATTTTCTCAGCGCGTCCCTGATCTCGATCAGCAGGTCCTTCTCGCTCGGACCGGCTGGAGCCTCGGGCTCGGCCGGCGTCTCAAAGCGCGCCTTCACCTTGTTGGTGTAGCGGACCAGCATGAAAATAATGAAAGC
>JBFHIF010000113.1:0-5350 GCA_041596595.1 Erythrobacter sp.
CTCACCGCGGGGGTTGCGGTCGCCACCCGCACGAAGCCGTGCGCGTGAAGGTCGAAAAATGCGTGTGTCTCAGCCATCTGCGAGCGCGTTGTTCATCATTGCGAGCGCGGTTTCAAGCGCCGCGATGCGAACCCCGTTGCGCCCGATCGCTCCGAAATGCTCCTCGCGGTGGGTGCATTCGCCATTTGCCCCGGCACACGCGAAGTGCACGAGGCCTTCTTCATCTCCGTCGCCGCCCGGTCCCGCGAAGCCCGTGATCGACACTGCGACGTCGGCCTCGGAGCGGGAGCGCGCACCTTTGGCCATGGCGATCGCGACATCGCGGCTGACCGCGCCGCAATCGTCGACCAGACGCCTTTCGATCCCCAGAAGATCGCATTTCGCCTGATCCGAATAGGTCACGAAACCGCGCTCGAAGACGTGGCTCAGCCCTTCTATGTCGGTCAGTAGCGCGGCAAGCAGGCCGCCGGTGCAGCTTTCTGCCGTTGCGAGGGTTCGCCCGGTATCTTCAGCAGCTTCAAGCACTTGGTGCGCCAGCGCCTCGATCTCTTCAGGCAGCATGTGTTCGAGCGTTTCGGTCATGCGGCGAGCAATTCGGCTGCGCGCGGACTGTTCCCCAGAAAATCAAGCAGGCCGCGCTCATGCCGGGTGAGATAGCGCGTCGCTCGGGGGAGCTGGAGATCTTCTCGCCATTCCTCCCAGCCCCGGTCGCGCGAAAGAATGTCGATGACGGCCGGATGGATATAGCTGTTGCGCGCGACGGTCGGGGTGTTGCCGAGCTTGTCGGCCACCTCGTCGAGCATCGCGCTGATCGCGGGGCGTTTCCTGGCGTCGGCGAGGACAGAAAAGGCGAGGACGCTGGCGTGCCAGGTGCGAAAATTCTTGGCCGAGAATTCCTCGCCGATTGTTTCGCGCAGATAGGCATTTACGTCGCAGCTGCCGATCGGCTGACGATTCCCATCGTCGTCATAATACTGGAACAGGTGCTGGCCGGGCACGTCGCGCGCATCCTCCACCGCACGGGCGAGCGCCTCGTCTTCAAGGGTCAGGCTCCGTTCCTTGCCGCCCTTGCCGACAAAGCACAGTTCGACCTTGCTTCCCGTGATCGTCGCGTGGCGATCGCGCAGGGTCGAGGCACCGAACGAATTGTTGGCCTTCTTGTAGATCTCGTTGCCGATCCGCACGAACCCCATGTCGAGCAGGCGAACCACCGCCGCGAGCACGCGAGGCCGGGTCGCGGTGTCTCCCGCAATATCCTTCTCCACGCGCTTGCGGATTTCCGGCAACTTTGCACCGAATTGGGCGCAGCGGTCGAATTTCTCGCTTTCGCGCATGGTGCGAAATTCAGGGTGATAACGATATTGCTTGCGCCCGCGATCGTCGTAGCCAGTGGCAAGAATGTGACCATTGGGCAGAGTGCAGAACCACGCCTTGGAATAAGCCGGGGGGAGCGCAATCGCGTTGAGCCGGGTCCGTTCCTTGCGGCAACGGATCAGCGTGCCGTCGGGTTGATAATAGGCGAAGCCGCGCCCCGCGCCGCGCCGCGAGATGCCAGGCAGGCTGTCATCGACATAGATCAAGCTTTCCACGTGATTGCCAATGCGCCAGCAGGCCCGCGCGTTCCCCCTTGCGTGCACGGTTTCGCTTCGCCACGAAGGCTCGCAACACCAAGGAGAGCAAACAAGATGGCCGACCCAACCTACACCCCGCCCAAGGTCTGGAACCCCGATACCGTATCGGGCGGTCGGTTCTCCGGGATTAACCGGCCCACGGCGGGCGCGCGCGAGGACAAGGAACTGCCGCGCGGCGAGCATCCCTTTCAGCTCTATTCGGTGGGCACGCCCAACGGGGTGAAAGTGACGATCCTGTTCGAGGAATTGCTCGAACTGGGCCACAAAACCGCAGAATACGACGCATGGATGATCGACATTTCCGAAGGCGCGCAGTTCACCAGCGGGTTTGTCTCGATCAACCCCAATTCGAAGATCCCTGCGCTGCTCGATTTGTCAGGCGAAGAATCGGTGCGGGTGTTCGAATCGGGCGCGATCCTGATTCACCTCGCGGAGAAATTCGGTGAGTTTCTCCCGGCCGCCCAGCCCGCGCGCGCAGAAACGCTCTCCTGGCTGTTCTGGCAGGTGGGAACCGGCCCCTTTATCGGCGGGGGTTTCGGACACTTCTACGCCTACGCTCCCGAAAAGTTCGAATATCCGATCAACCGCTACGCGATGGAAACCAAGCGGATATTCGACGTCGCCGACCAGCGCCTTGCCGAATCGCGTTTCCTCGCGGGCGACGACTACACCATCGCCGATATCGCCAACTGGCCGTGGCTCGCGCCGTTCGTCTTCGGCAAGATCTACGAGGATGCCAGCACCTTCCTGTCGATCCACGAATACGAGCACGTCGCACGCTGGGTCCACGAAATTGCGGCCCGTCCGGCGGTGAAGCGCGGCCGGATCGTCAACAAGCCGTGGGGCGACGACGATACAAAGCTGGCGGAGCGCCATTCGGCGGCCGATTTCGAAGGTAAGAAGCTGGCCTGATCACGGGCGCGGGGGAAAGCGCAGGCAACACACCCGATTGGCCCCTTCACATTGGGCAAAACCGCGCTATATCCCGCGCCTCCTGCTGGGGTGTAGCCAAGTGGTAAGGCACCGGTTTTTGGTACCGGCATTCGCAGGTTCGATCCCTGCCACCCCAGCCATTTCCCCTAGCCACGCGATCTAGCGAGGCGCGAGCACCGCCTCCGCCAGTGCGGTGCCCGAGATCCAGGCTCCCTCCACTCGCGGGCTATGAAGATAGTCTCCTGCCAACCCGATCGCGTTTTCGGGATCGAAGCGCGCGGGCTCTCCAGCGACCGGATCAGCCATCGCGAAAAGCCAGCGATGCGCGCTCAAGTGAACCGGATGGACGGGCGCTAAGCCGGTTTGCGAAAAGAAATCGGCAAGAAGCATCGCTGCAGCCTCATCCTTGCCCATGTCGATGAGTTCGCGGCTGCGCGAAGGCGTTGCATGAATGACCCAACGCTCTCCGCCCGAGCGCGCGGGCTTGGCTGAATTGCGAGCCGCCCAGCCGATTGGTCCCGTCTCGAAGCGCAATGCGTCCTCTTCGATCGGCAAAGCGGTCTCGAAACCCGCCATGACCGCCCAGCACGGCTGAGAATGGGCTTCGCCCGCAATCGCCGAAAGTTCAGGTGCCGGGTCAGCCAGCAAAGTGGTCGCTTGTTCTGCAGGGATCGCGACGAGCACGATTCCTGCGTCGAATTGTTCGCTTCCAGCAGAAACGCGCCAGCCTTTCATAATTGCGCTGATCGCATCGACGCGGGTGTTCCATCGCACGTCGAGATCGCGCGCCATCGCCTTGATCGGCGCGTTCATGGCCGGTGCACCGACCCACGCATCATCGCCTGCGGCTTGCCAGCGGCGCACAATTCCCTGTCGCTCCCAGCCGCTCACGATCGCGGCAAAATCGGTATCACGCGCGGTGAAATACTGCGCCCCGTGGTCGAACGAGACAGTCTCGCTTGCGATTTCGGCTCGCCGCGTGGACATCCGCCCCCCCGGCCCGCGCCCCTTGTCGAGAACGACAACCCGCAGACCGGCTTCGGAGAGACGGGTCGCACATGCAAGACCGGCCATCCCGGCCCCTACGATGCAGATGCCGAAGCGCTCCGCGGTCATGTGCAGTCGCCCCATGCAACGAGTGATTGCACTGCGACGCGTGCTTCACGCCTCATGGCGCGCGGCGCGCAGGGCGAGCGGCGGCGAGGATAAGCGAAAAGCGTTCCTTTTCGTCCAGCCAGCGCTCCTCGATGTCCCACCCACCTGCCTGCAGCAACAGGTTCGAAGTGCGACGGGTGAACTTGTGGCTGTTCTCCGTGTGGATGGTCTCGCCTTCGTGCATCACGAAACATTTGTCGGCGATGCTGAACCGGATGTCTCTCCGGGCCACGAGGTGCATCTCGACCCGCGCGTATTCGTCGTTCCAGCGCGCTTCGTGCGCGAGTGCATCTTCGGGAATGTCGGCGTCCAGTTCGCGGTTGATCCTCCTGACCAGGTTGAGGTTGAATTCGCCCGTGACGCCTGCCTCGTCGTCATAGGCGGAGATCAGTGTCGCTTCATCCTTGATCAGATCCATGCCGATCAGCAGCAACGCGCCCGTGCCGAGCGTCTCTCGCATCGATCGCAAGAGGTCGACCGCGGTGCGAGGCACCATGTTGCCGATCGTCGAACCGGGGAAGAACCCGAGCTTGGGCAAGCCGGTCACCTGATCGGGAAGCTGGACCCGGCGCATGAAATCGGCCTCGACCGGGTAAATCGGCAGATCGGGGAATTTCCGCGCGAGGTCGGCGGCTGCCGCGCGCAGGAAGTCACCCGCTATATCGAGCGGAACGTAGGCCGCCGGATCGATCGCTTCGAGCAGAAGTGGGGTCTTGACCGAACTTCCCGAACCGAACTCGACGACCGCCCTTCCCGACCCGATCAGCCGCGCGAAATCCGCTCCGCGCGCCTCGAGGATCGAGGTTTCGGCGCGGGTCGGATAATATTCGGGTATCTGGGTGATATCCTCGAACAGCTGCGATCCTGCATCATCGTAGAGCCACCTGGCCGGCACCGCCTTGCGCGGCTGGGAAAGCCCATCGAGCACATCGGCTCGGAATGCCGGATCGACCCCGTCCGCATCGCGGGTGACAAGCGAAAGGCCCTTGGGCTTGGTCATTGGTTTCAGCAGTCCTTGGCAAGCCGCAGGCCGGTAAATTGCCAGCGTTGGTGCGGATAAAAGAAATTGCGGTAGGACGCGCGCGAGTGACCGCGCACGGTGGCGCAACTCGCGCCGCGCAGTACGAACTGCCCGCTCATGAACTTGCCGTTATATTCTCCTACCGCACCTTCGGGCGGCGCATAGCGCGGGTAGGGAAGATAGGCCGAGCGGGTGAATTGCCAGCAATCTCCGAACAGCCCGCGCGATCCAAACGGCATCGGCGGTGCTGCGTGGTCGAGCTGGTTGCCGCCCAAGGGATCGTGAGCGGGAGCCTCGCCTTCCTGTCCTCGCGCGATGGCTTCCCACTCGAATTCGGTCGGCAACCGTGCGCCTGCCCAGCTGGCGAAGGCATCGGCTTCGTAATAGGAAATGTGCGTTACCGGCGCATCCGGGTCGCGGACCTGCCACCCGGCATGGCTAAACACCTCGTCTTCGCGCCAGTAAAGCGGCGCCTCGACGGCGTTATCGAGAACCCACGCCCACCCGTCGGACAGCCAGAGCGAGGCGGTTTTGTAGCCGCCATCGTAGATAAAATCCTCCCATTCGCGATTGGTCACGAGCCTGCGGGAAAGCGCGAAGGGTTCAAGCA
>JBFHIF010000114.1:0-5349 GCA_041596595.1 Erythrobacter sp.
CGAGGGCTGGCGCACGATCGAGGCGCAGTCGCAAGACGAGGACCCCAAGGCGCTCGGCTGCACGCATGTGCTGAAAGACGGCCAGCCAGCCGCGATCTGAGGCCGCCTCAGCGTGGGTCGGTCGAATGGGTGCGCTACTCGCAAGGTCCCTTGCGTTAACGATCCCACGGCGGGGTATCGGGGAAAAGCGCCTCGGTCGCGAGCCCGCTCACATCAGGAATTGAACGCGCCCGGCTCCGGACCCATCCGTCCATCAGCGCTGTCGAGATCGTCGATCCGCTTCATCTGATCGTCGCTCAGCTCGAAATCGAGCGCGGAGAAATTGTCGCGAATGTGATCGGGATTGGTCGAGCGCGGCAGCGTGCTGAGGCCGCACTGGATATGCCAGCGGATGACGACAGCGGGCGCGCTTTGCCCGGTCTCCTCGGCGATCGCCCCGATCACGTCGTTTCCGAAAGCGTTGCCCCGGCCAAGCGGTGACCAGCTTTGGGTGACGATCCCCATTTCATCGTGAAGCTGGCGCATGTCGCGCTGCTGGAAGCTGGGGTGAAGCTCGATCTGGTTCAATGCCGGCACGACACCGGTTTCATCGACGATGCGCTTGAGGTCCTGCTCGCGGAAATTGGACACGCCGATCGACTTGGCCTTGCCCTGGTCGCGCAACTCGATCAGCGCCTTCCACGTCTCGACATACAGGCCCTTGGCGGGGCACGGCCAGTGGATCAGCAGCATGTCGACCTGGTCGCGCCCGAGCCGGCCCAGGCATTTGTCCGCTGCCTTGAGCGTCCGGTCGTATCCCTGACTTTCATTCCAGATCTTGGTTTGCAGGAAGATGTCCGACCTGTTGCCGATCCCTTCGCCGACTTCCTTTTCGTTGCCATAGATCGCGGCGGTATCGATCAGCGAGTAGCCTGCATCGAGCGCGGTGCGGACCGATTGGGCAGCGTCTTCGGGGTCGATCTCCCAGGTGCCGAAGCCAAGCTGCGGGATCTGGCGGTCATCGTTCAGGGTGAGGGTGGGGTAATCGGTCATGAAATCTCCTTTATGTTGTCAATGGCGAGCGGCGGCATTTGTTTCCCGTAAAGCTTGACGAGGGGGAGTGCGGACCGTAACCCGCGCACCGCATTTGCGGAGCACAGCGGCTCCCATCGATTTCGTCCCCTGGTCGAGTCCTGTCGAAGGACCTTGAGGATCCCCTGGCAGGGGGAAAGGCATATCCATGGCAAACGTCACCGTGATCGGCGCCCAGTGGGGCGACGAAGGCAAGGGCAAGATCGTCGACTGGCTCGCCAGCCGCGCCGATGCGGTTGTCCGGTTCCAGGGCGGCCACAATGCCGGGCACACGCTGGTGATCGACGGGACGACTTACAAACTGTCGCTGCTGCCTTCGGGTATCGTCTCGGGCACGCTGTCGATGATCGGCAACGGCGTCGTGCTCGATCCCTGGGCGCTCAGGAGCGAGATCGAGAAGCTCGAGGCGCAAGGCGTCTCGGTCAGCGATGAAAACCTCGCGATTGCCGACAATTGCCCGCTGATCCTGCCGATGCACCGTGATCTCGACGCCCTGCGCGAAACCGCTGCGGGCAAGGGCAAGATCGGCACGACCGGGCGCGGTATCGGCCCCGCCTACGAGGACAAGGTCGGCAGGCGCGCGATCCGGGTCTGCGATCTCGCGCATCTCGACGATCTCGAGCCGCAACTCGATCGCCTCTGCGCCCATCACGATGCGCTGCGCGCAGGCTTCGACCAGCCCCCGGTCGATCGTGAGGCGCTGCTCGGGGAATTGCGCGATGTCGCGCCTTTCGTGCTGCGGTTCGCGCAGCCGGTGTGGAAGCGCTTGAAGAAGGTCCGCAAGGCCGGCGCCAAGATCCTGTTCGAGGGCGCGCAGGGTGTGCTGCTCGATGTCGATCACGGCACCTATCCCTTCGTCACCAGTTCGAACACCGTCAGCGGCACCGCGGCGGCGGGTAGCGGGCTCGGGCCCAACTCGACCGGCTTCGTGCTCGGCATCGTCAAGGCCTATACCACCCGCGTCGGCAGCGGCCCGTTCCCGACCGAACTCGACGACGAGATCGGGCAGGGCATTGGCGAGCGGGGCCACGAATTCGGCACGGTCACCGGACGCCAGCGGCGGGTCGGCTGGTTCGACGCCGTGCTGGTGCGCCAGACCTGCGCGATCAGCGGCGTGACGGGAATCGCGCTGACCAAGATCGACGTGCTCGACGGGCTCGAAACGGTGAAGATCTGCACCGGCTATCGTCTCCGCAACAATGTCCTCGATTACCTCCCGAGCTATTCGGGCGACCAGGCCGCTGTCGAGCCGATCTACGAGGAAATGGAAGGGTGGGAGCAGAGCACTGCGGGCGCGCGCAGCTATGCCGACCTTCCGGCCAATGCGATCAAGTATATCCAGCGAATCCAGGAACTGATCGAATGCCCGGTCGCGCTGGTCTCGACCAGTCCCGAGCGCGACGACACGATCCTGATGCGCGATCCCTTCGTCGACTAGGCTCCGGCACGAAGGGACAATGCGCGGCAGCGCAAGTCCCCGATCAGGACATCTGCGCGGGCCGGTGATTGTGCCGACCGCGCTGGCGCGGTATTCATGCGGGATGCAACGCGCGATCGTGCTCCTGCTCATGCTTGCTTTCCCGGCGTCCTGCGCCGCGCCGGTCAGCGAACCGGTTGACGTGTCGGCAACGGCACCCGCCAGCGAGGCGCGCAGTGCGAGCCGGGTGATCCCGGCAAGCCCGCCGCGCGCGCACCAACCGGCGCGGTTCGCCGACTATCTGATCGTCGACAAGTCCGAGCGATTGCTGATCGCCTATGCCGGTGGCCGGCCGATCCGGGTCTATCGCGATCTGCGGTTTGGCGATGCGCCGGTCGGGCACAAGCGCTTTGAAGGTGACGAGCGCACGCCGGAAGGCCTCTACACGATCGACCGGCGCAATCCGCGCAGCCGCTTTCATCTGTCGCTCGGCATTTCCTATCCCAACCCGTCCGACCGCGCCTATGCCGCCGGGGTCGGGCGTTCTGCGGGCGGGGACATCTTCATCCACGGCCAGCCGACCGGCTATAGCGGGCCGCCGCTGCCCGGCGACTGGACCGATGGTTGTATCGCGCTCACCAATGCCGAGATCGAGGAATTGTGGGCGCTGGTGCCCGATGGGACACCTATCGAAATCCGCCCCTAGCCCCTCGTTTCCTCGAGCATTGCGACCTGCACCTGCAGCCGCTTCACTTCGCGCAGCACGGTCAGCATGTTCATGCGCGCAAACATCCACTCTTTCAAAAAGCCCTGCATGACGAGCAAGGCAATGCAGGTGAGGCCCCAGCCAAGTATGTCGTTGGTCGCATCGGCCGTCAGGGCGCGGTAGAGGCTGTAGGCAAGGCCGATCCCGATCGCGACCGCAATGGCGAAGGCGAAACGCGCCCAACCGCCGAGCGGGCCGTGCCAGCTGTCTCCAATCTGCTGAAACATGCCGCGGTTCTCGTCGAGGCTGGCAAGGAAAGCGTGGTCGTCGCTCGCCAGGTGTTCGGCGATGCGTGCATCTGTCGGGGTCTTGGTGGTCATGGCAAGTCTCCTTGGGGTGGTTCAGGGTCGAGCGCCGCTTTCAGCTGGCGGCGGGCGTGAAACAGGCGGCTTTTCGCGGTTCCTGTCGGGATGTCCTGAACGGCGGCGATCTCGGCGAGGGTCAGTCCCTCGACGAAATGAAGGTGCGCGGCGAGGCGCAGGGCCGGCGGCAGCTTCGCAAACGCCTGGCTGATGGCAAGCGCCTCGTCTGCGCGGCCGTGCTCGATCCCGGCAGGCGGTTCGCTCGAAACGGTCTCATTGTCTCTCTGCCTGATTGCCGAGCGCAGGTGATCGGCACCGCGCCGATGCAGGATGGCAAAGGCGAAACTGCGAAACCGCGCCGGGTCGCGGATCGTGCCGATGCCCTTCCAGATGCCGATCCAGCATTCCTGAGCGAGGTCGCGGGCCAGCTCTGGATCGCCCGTATACCTGTATGCGGCGCGGACCAGCCGCTTGTCCCAGCGCGCGTGCAACCGATCGAGCGCTTTGCGATCGCCTTGCTGAACCATCACGACGAGCAATTCGTCGAACAGTGTGCCCGACAGGGGCGTGGCAGGGCGAACATCTGCGGTCATCATGAAGGTTGTCGCAGCCTAGGCACGAAAGGTTCAATCGCGCGCAGTGTTTGTCGACGATTTGCGCCATTTACTTGACCTGATCTCTATTTGTTCTAGTCTTGTTCCCCTCGAAACAGGAGACGATTCGATGCAACAGGCGGGCGATGCACATCGGCAGAGCGATTTTTCCTACGAAGTGGCGCGCGATCCGGCGGGATTCCCTGCGCGGGTGGCAGTCTTTGCCGACCGGCCCGGCATCCGCCGCGAGCTTGCCGAAGATCTGACCGGCGCGGGATTCCGCGCGCTCGACGGGGGCGGGATCAGGGCCTTGCTCGACGGTCCGATAACTTCGCTCGGCGACGTGGTGATGCTCGATTGCCCGGAGGTTGACGGGGAGACGATGGCGGCGCTCGCGCGGCTCGACATGCGGATCGCGCGTTCGGGCGCGCAAATGATCGTCTCGACTTCGCTCGATGCGCTCGAATCGGTGTTCGCTGCGCTCGACCAGTCGGACCCGCAGATCCTCGTCCAGCCGAGCCGGGCCGAGCGCATCGTCGCGATCGGGCGGGTGATGGCCGAGGTGTCCAATGCCCGTGTGCGCGAATTGACCGAGGCCGATCGGCTCAACCTGCTCCACCTCGCGCAGCAGGTCGAAGGGATCGCCCACAAGCTCGAAGGGCTGGGCAGCGGGCGCCGGAGCACGGGGCTGCGGGCCAGCGCCGCTGATGAGCGGGGGGAGGCCGGGCATCCTGCGGTGTCGCCGACCCGGCTCTACGATGCGGCGCATCCCCCGCTTCCCGATCCGCGCATCGTGCGCGACGTGATCGCCGCGCGGCAGGCGCGGGCCAAATTCTTCGATGGCGAACTGTTTGCGGACCCCGCGTGGGACATGCTGCTCGATCTCACCGCCGCCCATGCCGAACACAGCCGCGTGTCGGTGACCTCGCTCTGCATCGCTGCCGGTGTGCCGGCGACCACCGCGCTGCGCTGGATCAAACAGCTGGTCGATACAGGCGTGTTCGAACGGATTGCAGACTCTTCGGACAAGCGCCGCGCCTTCATCGCGCTGAGCGAATCCTCGCTCGAGGCGATGGCGCGCTATTTCGCCGAAGTGCAGGTGCCGCTGGCGAAGGCGGCCTAGCGCGGGGTCAGCGCCCCGGTTTCCAGCGCAGGATGACCGTCACTCCTGCGGTCTCTTCGTCGGGGCGAACATCGCCG
>JBFHIF010000115.1:0-5263 GCA_041596595.1 Erythrobacter sp.
TGCTGGCCTCAGGCAAGATTACCAAGTGGTTCGTTTCGACCAGGTCGGGCACGGCCTTACCGGACCCGATCCGGCACGCGATTACAGCCGCGCCAACTACACCGAGGATATCCGCGCTCTCACCCGGCGGCTGGGCCTTACCCGCTTCGTGCTGGGCGGCAATTCGATGGGCGGCAAGCACGCTCTCGCCTTTGCCGCGGCCTACCCTGAAAAGGTCGCCGCGCTGGTGCTGGTCGATGCCGCGGGCGGCCCGGTTATCGACGACCCGAACCGCGATAGGGATACGGGCAATATCGGCTTCACCATCGCGCGCACCGCGGTTCTCAACTCGATCGCCGAGCAGGTCACCCCGCGCTGGCTGATCGAACAGAGTTTGAGGCAATCGGTCGCCGACGAGGCGGTGGTGACCGAGGCAATGGTCGATCGCTACTGGGAATTGCTGCGTTATCCCGGCAATCGCCGCGCGACACTGGATCGCTTCGCTCTCGATTACGATCCGCTGACCCGCGCGGAGATTGAAGGCATCGCGGTGCCCGCGCTGATCCTCTGGGGGGAGGAGGACCGGCTCATCCCTCTCGCAGCGGGGGAGTGGCTCGACCGCGCTCTGCCCGACAGCACCCTTATCGCCTATCGCGGCGTGGGCCATCTGCCGCAAAAGGAGGCGCCGCGTGCGACGCTCGAAGACCTGCGGCGCTGGCTCGCCGGGCTTGCGCCGACCCTCTAGAAACGAAGTAAACGCGGCCCTTACCGGCTGCTCTGGACCTCGTTCACTCTAGGCCGCTAGAACGGCCCGGAGGGCGCAACGCGAGATTCGAGGAAATACTTTTGCGGAAACTGGGATTGATCGGCGGCATGAGCTGGGTGTCGACCGGAATTTACTACGAAAGGATCAACCGCCTCGTGCAACGCCGCTCCGCTCCGATGGCGAGCGCACCGTTGCTGATCGAAAGCCTCGACTTCCGCCAGCTTTACGCGCTGAGGAAGCAGGATGACTGGCAGCGCGCCACCGATGTCCTCGCCGCCAGCGCAAAGCGGCTCGAGGCCGCCGGGGCCGAAGCGCTGATCATCGGGGCCAATTCGATGCACCGGGTCTATGACGAGGTCGCCGCCCAGGTTGATATCCCGATCCTCCACATCGCCGATTACGTCGGCAAGGCGCTCAAGGCCGCAGGGCACAAGAGCGCCGCCCTGCTCGGCACCCGCAACGTGATGACCGAAAGTTTTTATCGCAAGCGGCTGGTCGCGCACGGGATTGATCTGCTGCCGCCGCACCTGGGCGCGGTCGAGGCGCTTGACGCGATCATCTACGAGGAGCTCATGGTCGGCAAGACCACCCGTTCTGCAGAACGCAGGCTCAAGTCGATCATTACCCATACCGAGCAGGATGGCGCGGATTCGGTCGTTCTCGCCTGCACCGAACTGGCGCTGGTGGTCGATGTCGATGCCAACGTCCTGCCGGTGTTCGACAGCACGAGAATCCACTGCCAGGCGGCCGCCGACTGGATTCTCGAGCACGAATTGGTGGAATAAACCGCAATCCGTCCCTCGCGTGACACGGTTTGCCGCGTCGCAGCATTACAGGTGGTGCAACGCGAGAATTCGCCTTCTATGGGACGTGCCGAATTTGTCATCTCTTTGGATGAGACAGATTCCGGGTCCTCGGGTCGCTAAAGCCAGAGGCCCTGGGGCCGCCTTCCACCCCCCCCCAATGCACCCGGAAGGCGGCCCCATTTTTTAACCCCATCGTTGCTTTTTGCCCCTCGCGGATTTCCCGTCGGTCCGGTCGCTGTCCACGGCCAAGTCCCGCGTTGCCGATCTGTTCCCGTTGAGCGAGTGGCCCGGCTGACCTAATCGCTGAACGGTGACAGCCACTCGCGCGCCCTATGCAGCCGATCCCACCCGCCACGGCGGGCGCGAATTCGTGCGCGCCGGCGGGGATGCAGGTTCGGCAGCGAGCAGCGTCGAGAGCCGCGGCCCGCGCAGCGAGTTCCAGCGCGACCGCGATCGCATCATCCACTCGATGAGCTTCCGCCGCCTCAAGTCGAAAACGCAGGTGTTCATCTCGCCCGAGGGCGACCATTACCGCACCCGGTTGACCCACAGCCTCGAAGTCGCGCAGATCGGCCGGGTTCTGGCCCGTGCACTCGGGCTCGACGAGGACCTGACCGAGGCGCTGTGCCTCGCGCACGATCTCGGACACCCGCCCTTCGGCCATGCCGGGGAAACCGCCTTGTCCGATGCGATGACGCGGGCCGGGGGGTTCTGTCACAACGCGCAGGCGCTGCGCACGGTGATGCGGCTCGAAAGCCCCTATCCCGACCACGAAGGGCTTAATCTGACCTGGGACCTGCTCGAAGGGCTCGCCAAGCATAACGGGCCGGTCGACACGCCGGGCTGGGCGCTGGCCGAGCTCGACGAGGCGTTTCCGCTCGATCTGGGCATCTGGCCTTCGCTCGAGGCGCAGATCGCGGCGGTGTCTGACGATATCGCCTATGACAATCACGACATCGACGATGGCCTGCGGGCAGGATTCCTGACGCTCGACGACCTGATGGACGTGCCGCTGCTCGCCGATCAGTGGCGCGCGGTCGAACGGCGGTTTCCCGGTGCGCCGCGCGATCGCCAGTTGCGCGAACTGGTGCGCGACCAGATCGGCCTGATGGTCAATGACGTGATCGAACACACGCGAAAGAGCGTCGAGGGGATCGCTTCGGTCGACGCGGTGCGCACGGCAAACCGGCAGATCGGGGGCTTTTCTCCCGAGCTCGCGGTGCAGGAACGCGCGCTCAAGAAATTCATGTATGAACGCCTCTACTACCATCCCGAACAGGTCGAGGCCGCCGAGAAGGCGCGCGATGTCATCGCACGGCTCTATGCCGCCTATTCGCAGGACCCCGAACTCATGCCCGCCGACTGGCAGGCGCGCCTGCCAGAGCGCGAACCGGGCCGCGCGCGCGTAATCGCCGATTTCATCGCCGGGATGAGCGATCGTTTCGCGATCCGCGCCTGCACCGAGATCTATGGCGAACAACCAGGCGGCCTCACCAATGTCTAATTTCAGGCAAGGCGCCCCCTCCCATCGCACGATCGGCCACAAGGGCCCCGAACGCATCGCGATGATCGGCGCGACCGGCCTGATCGGCAGAAGCGTGATCATGGCCTCGAGCGCGTCGGACACCGCGCGGATCGTGGGCGTGGCGCGGCGCGAGGTGCCTCTCCCGCCGGGCGCGCGGATGGAAATGTTCGTCGCCGAGCCCGACAAGTGGGGCGAGGTGCTCGACGCGATCAAGCCGCGCGCGCTGATCTGCGCGCTCGGCACGACCTGGAAGAAGGCGGGCCGCGACGAGGAGGCGTTTCGCGCGGTCGATCAGAAGCTGGTCATAGACACCGCCACAGCCGCCCGCGAAGCCGGGGTGCTCAACATGGTGCTGGTAAGTTCGGCCGCGGCCGATCCGGGGTCGAAGACCTTCTATCTCAGGATCAAGGGTGAGACCGAGAAAATGGCCAGCGGGCTCGGTTTCAAGCGGCTCGATATCCTGCGGCCCGGCCTGCTGCGCGGCGCGCGCCCGGACGATACGCGGATCTTGGAAAAGTTCGCGATGATCGCCGCGCCGTTGATCGAGCCGATCCTGCCCGAACGGTTCCAGATGTATCGCAGCATCGATGCCGATCTCGTCGCGCAAGCCGCGCTCGGCCTCGCGCTGCGCCGTGCTCCGGGGCGATTCACCCACGATAACGAAGCGATCCTGCGCGCCGCGCGCGACTGGCGGCTGAAGGCGCAGCGCGCCGAAGAGGACGATTGATGAGCGGGTGGGAGATCGCCTTCGTCGCGGTCAACGCCGTTGCGCTGGTCTGGTGGGCGGCGCTGATCCTGCTGCCGCGCTGGCCCGCGCTCCTGTCGGGCGGGATCTACCTCGGCGTCGGCCTGCTGTGTGCGGTCTATGCCGGGGCGCTCGCGGGTGTCCTGACGGGGCTGCTGCCGGGCGGCGGCGAGGGCGGCGGGTTCGGCTCGATCGCGGAGGTTCGCGCCATTTTCGCGAGCGATGCGGGCGTGGTGATCGGCTGGACGCATTACCTCGCCTTTGACCTGTTCGCCGGGCTGTGGATCGCGCGCGATGCCGACGCAAAGAACGTTGGGCGGCTGTGGCAGGCGCCTGTCCTGCTGGCGACCTTGTTTGCCGGTCCGGTGGGCTTTGGCGCGTGGCTGCTGCTGCGCGAGCCGCGGGCACGGGCCTCGGGTCGTCTGCGCTGAAACCAGCGCCCCCGCGCGCCGCGAAGCTGCTGGACCGCTCCCGTCCGACCTGCTTTACCTCTTCGCAACAGCACAGGCCCGGGAGAGCACGCATGGGATGGGAAGGCACGGTCACTCGCGACCCGCACCACAGTTTCGCCAGCTTCGACGAGATCCTCGATTTCTGGGCGCGCGAGCGACCCGATGGCCCCGCGCTCGAACAGGATGGCCGGATCACCACCTATGCGCAGCTCGACACCGATACCCGGCGGCTGATCGGGTTCCTGCAGTCGCGCGGCGTGGCGAAGGGGGACCGGATCGCCTGGCTGGGCAAGAATTCCGACCTCTATTGCCTGCTCTACATGGCTGCGGCGCGGATGGGAGCGGTGATGGTCCCGGTGGGCTGGCGGCTCGCCCCGCCCGAGGTCGGCTTTATCATCGGCGACACGGGCGCCAGGCTGCTGTTTGCAGAGGACGATTTCGCAGACACCGCTCACGCGGTCGCCGGCGGATCGGCGCATGATTGCCATGTGGTGGGAGAACCGGCGGCGCGTGATGCGATCGCACATTGCGATCCGGCCGATTACGAGGGCGCGGGCGCTGACGACCCGATCCTCCAGCTCTATACCAGCGGCACGACCGGCAATCCCAAGGGCGCGGTGCTGACCGGCGGCAACATGCTCTCGCTGCGCAATCACGGCAACGAAGTCGGCCTGCCGTGGAACTTCTTCGAACCCGACGACTGCATGCTGGTCGCCATGCCGGTGGCGCATATCGGCGGGACGGGGCTCGTGAACATCGCGATCGCCAACGGGATACGCAGCCTGATCATGGCCGAATTCACCCCGGTGGGCGTGCTCGAGGCGATCGAGAACGGCGCGACGCAGATGTTCATCGTGCCCGCCGCGCTGCAGATGGTGGTCCAGCATCCGCGCGCAGCCGAGACCGATTTCTCGCGCCTCAAATACCTCATGTATGGCGCCGCGCCGATGCCGCTCGAACTGCTCAAGGAAGCGGTGAAGACGATGCCCA
>JBFHIF010000116.1:0-5263 GCA_041596595.1 Erythrobacter sp.
ATCGACTTGGCGTCGGCGGGGTTTTCCTCGAGCCATTCGGACATTTTCTCGCCCATCAGCGATTCGAGCGGCTGGCGGACCTCGGAGGAGACCAGCTTGTCCTTTGTCTGGCTGGAGAACTTGGGATCGGGCAGCTTGACCGAGACGATCGCGGTCAGCCCTTCGCGCATGTCCTCGCCCGAGAGCGTGACCTTTTCCTTCTTCAGCAGGCCTGAGGAATTGGCGTAATTGTTGAGCGTGCGGGTCAGCGCGGCGCGGAACGCGGCAAGATGCGTGCCGCCATCGCGCTGCGGGATGTTGTTGGTGAAGGTGAGGACGTTCTCGTAATAGGAATCGTTCCATTCGAGTGCGACATCGATTCCGATCCCGTCCTTCTCCGCCGATACCGAGATCGGTTCGGGGACCAGCGCTTCCTTGTTGCGGTCGAGCCACTTGACGAAGGCGGCGATCCCGCCCTCGTAGAACAGGTCGTGTTCGACCTGGTCCTCGTGGCGCTTGTCGCGGATCAGGATGCGGACGCCCGAATTGAGGAAGGCGAGCTCGCGGTAGCGATGCTCGAGCTTTTCGAAATCGAACTCGGTGACGTTCTTGAAGGTGTCTTCCGAGGCCTTGAAGGTGACGCGGGTCCCCTTCTTGAGCCCGTTCGCATCGCCATTGCTCGCAACCGGGGGCGCGTCGCCGCGCACTTCGAGCGGAGACACCGCATCGCCGTGCTCGAAGCGCATCCAGTGTTCCTTGCCATCGCGCCAGATGACCAGTTCGAGCCATTCGGACAGCGCGTTGACGACCGAGACGCCGACCCCGTGAAGCCCGCCCGAAACCTTGTAGGCGTTGTCATCCGAGGTGTTCTCGAACTTACCCCCGGCGTGCAGCTGGGTCATTATGACCTCTGCGGCGGAGACGCCTTCGCCCTTGTGCATGTCGACCGGGATACCCCGGCCATTGTCCTCGACCGAAACGCTGCCGTCGGGATTGAGCTCGATCAGAACGAGGTCGCAATGCCCCGCCAGCGCCTCGTCGATCGCGTTGTCGGACACTTCGAACACCATGTGGTGCAGGCCCGATCCGTCATCGGTATCGCCGATATACATGCCCGGGCGCTTGCGCACCGCGTCGAGGCCCTTGAGCACCTTGATCGAATCGGCGCCATATTCGCCGTTCTGGCGCGGTTTTTCGGGAGATTTTGCAGTGTTGTCTTCCATGCCGATTATATAGGCGCAGCAGGGCGGAAACCCAAACTTTCCGGCCGTGATCGTGCACCTTTTTCCACGGCGTAACCCCGCTCGCGCGCCCGCATCGCCCGAAGGCGGCATTGCGGCGTCCGCCGTGCCCGGCTGGCGGCGTGCGAAACAGGAAGCTTCGGGAGGAAAAGTTGCCGCGAAGCGCAGACCGTCCGGGGGGAGAGGGAGAGGGTGGACGGCCGCGCTTCGCTGGCTCTTTTTCGATGGCGGCGGCCTGGGGGGCAGGCCCGATCCGCATCGCGCCGCTGCTGGGGAGGAGCGGCGACCGGGACGAGCATCAAAAGGGGGGAGGAGGCTCGCCAACCGGCTTGAGCGGCCAAATAGTGCGACTTTCTTGCAATCAAAAGTGCGAAAACTGACAGAGTTGTTGCGTAAATTGCAATCTGTTCGGTCGTGCCCGTAGCGTGTCTGGGCAGCGGCAGACTGGGAGCGTGTGACCGCGACCCGGTCGCGCATATCGGACAAGCGCGCGACCCCGCTTGCCAGCACCCCCGGCGCTGCCTAATCCGGCGCTCCATGGACCAAGAGCACCTTCCAGATTCGATCCTGATCGTCGATTTCGGCAGCCAGGTCACCCAGTTGATCGCCCGGCGCGTGCGCGAGGCGGGGGTCTATTCCGAGATCGCCCCGTTCACGCAGGCCGAAGAAGCGTTCGCGCGGCTGAACCCCAAGGGCATCATCCTGTCGGGTTCGCCCGCCAGCGTGCCCGACGAGGGAAGTCCGCGCGCCCCGCAGGCGCTGTTCGAGGCGGGGGTCCCGATCCTCGGCATCTGTTACGGGCAGCAGGTGATGACTCACCAGCTCGGCGGCGAGGTCAGGCCGGGACATGAAACCGGTGAGGGTGGCGAGTTCGGACGCGCCTATCTCACCGTGACCCGCCCTTGCGCGCTGTTCGACGGATTGTGGAAGGAGGGCGAGCGCCACCAGGTCTGGATGAGCCACGGCGACAAGGTGACGCAGTTCGCCGACGGGTTCGAGATCGTCGCCACCAGCGACGGCGCGCCCTTCGCGGTGATCGCGGACGAGAAGCGCAAGTTCTACGGCACCCAGTTCCACCCCGAAGTCGTCCACACGCCAGACGGCGGCAAGCTGCTCGCCAACTTCGTGCGCCATGTCTGCGGGCTCGCGGGCGACTGGACGATGGCCGAGTTCCGCAAGACCAAGATCGCCGAGATCCGCGAGCAGGTCGGCGATGGCCGGGTGATCTGCGGCCTGTCGGGCGGGGTCGACAGCGCGGTTGCCGCGGTGCTGATCCACGAGGCGATCGGCGAGCAGCTTACCTGCGTCTTCGTCGATCACGGGCTGATGCGGATGAACGAGGCGCAGCAGGTCGTCACCCTGTTCCGCGACCATTACAACATCCCGCTGGTCCACGTGAACGCCGAGGACCAGTTCCTGTCCGGTCTTTCGGGACTGACCGACCCGGAAAAGAAGCGCAAGTTCATCGGCGGGGCGTTCATCGACCTGTTCGAGGCCGAAGCGAAGAAGATCGGCGGGGCCGATTTCCTCGCGCAGGGCACGCTCTATCCCGACGTGATCGAGAGCGTCAGCTTCACCGGTGGCCCCAGCGTCACGATCAAGAGCCACCACAATGTCGGCGGTTTGCCTGAACGGATGAACATGAAGCTGGTCGAGCCCTTGCGCGAATTGTTCAAGGACGAGGTGCGCGAGCTGGGCCGCGAACTGGGCCTGCCTGACGTGTTCGTCGGTCGCCATCCCTTCCCCGGACCTGGCCTCGCGATCCGCATTCCGGGCGAGGTCACCCGCGAGCGCTGCGACATTCTGAGGAAGGCCGACGCGATCTATCTCGAGGAAATCCGCAATGCCGGGCTCTACGATGCGATCTGGCAGGCCTTCGCGGTGCTTCTGCCGGTCAAGACCGTGGGGGTGATGGGCGACGGGCGCACCTATGACAACGTGTGCGGCCTGCGCGCGGTGACGAGCACCGACGGGATGACCGCCGACGTCTATCCGTTCGATTCGAGCTTCCTCACCCAGGTCGCGACCCGGATCGTCAACGAGGTGCAGGGGATCAACCGCGTGGTCTACGACTATACCAGCAAGCCGCCGGGCACGATCGAGTGGGAATAAACGCCGATCCGCCGCCCGCCTGACCGCCTGCCTGACCGCCAGCCATGACCGCCCTGGCTTACCGGCCCGAGATCGACGGCCTGCGCGGCCTCGCGGTGCTCGCGGTGGTCGGATTTCACGCCGGCCTGCAGGGCATGGCGGGCGGGTTTCTCGGGGTCGATATCTTCTTCGTGATCAGCGGCTACCTGATCACCTCGATCATCGTGCGCGAACACGCGGCGGGCGCGTTTTCGCTGCGTGACTTCTGGGAGCGGCGCGCACGGCGGATCCTGCCGCTGCTGACGACGGTGGTTTTCGCCTCGCTCGTTCCGGCGTGGTTCCTGCTAGCGCAGCAGGACGCGGAGGATTTCGCCCAAAGCCTTTTCGCGATCTTCGTGTTCGCGAGCAACGTGCTGTTCTGGCGCGAGGGGACCTATTTCGCGACCGAGGCCGAGTTCAAGCCGCTGCTCCACACCTGGTCTCTCGCGGTCGAGGAGCAGTTCTATCTCATCTTTCCGGTGCTGTGCGCGTTCGCGCTGTCGCGCTCACCCAAGGTCCTGCGCCGGGGCATCGTCGTTGCGCTTGCCATCGGGGTCGCCCTCCACTGGTATCTTGCAACGACCGATCCCAGGGCGGCCTTCTACCTCCTGCCTTCGCGGGGCTGGCAATTGCTCGCCGGGGCGACCTGCGCGATCTACGCGAAATCTGCCAGGGCTCACGTGCCGAAGCCTGTCGGAGCGGTTCTCTGTATCGCCGCACTTCTCGCCATTGCTATTGCTATCGCCCGGCCGGACAATCTGATCATGCCACTGACGGTGACCCTCGCGACATGCGCGCTGGTCCTGTTCGCAAACGAGCGCAACCCGGCCGCGCAATTGCTCGCCTGGCGTCCGCTGGTCGGACTGGGGCTGATATCCTACGGGGTCTATCTCTGGCACGTCCCGCTGCTCGTGTTTGCGCGCCACGTGATATCGCTGACCGGCGATCCCGAACTCGAGCGCAGCGTCGCCCTGTCAATCCCGCTGGCCCTGGCGCTGGGCGGAGCCAGCCTCGCGCTCGCCGCGGTCACGTGGCGATATGTCGAGCAGCCCGCTCGCAATCGGTCGGCGGTGGGGTTCGGACGCCTGGCGGTGGTCCTCGCGGGCGCGTGGGCGATCATCCTCGCGGTCGCTGCGACGATCATGGCGACACCCTGGCAACAGCGCACGCACTTGCAGCTTACCCGTGGGTTCGACCCCGCCCAGAGCGAGGCCTTCATCCGCGGGATGCGAGCGAACGATGTCCAGCCCTGGACCGCCCGGATGATCGATGACGGCGATTGCGTGTTCGGGCGCCTTTCGGTGGATCGGCAATTCTTGCAACGGACCGAAGCCTGCCAAGAGAGATACGGCAAGGGCGTGCTGGTGATCGGCGACAGCCACGCGGAAACCCTCCACAATGTCCTCGCCAAAGCGACCGAGGGGGAGCCTCGTTTCATCGCGACCGTGGCCGACGGCGGCTGCCGGATCGCCTACCAGAGCTGTTTCTACCCTGAACTTGCCCGCAGCCTCGCGTCCGGGATCGGCGACAGGTTTCGGCTGATCCTCTACCACGAGGCCGGCTCGAACTCGATCCTCGACGATCAGGGCTCGACCGACACCCAGCGAGCCTTTGCCCGGTCCGCAAGCGCTTCGGTTTACCGCGAGGCGATCGATCAGACCGTGGACGAGCTGGCCACTCTTTCGCAGGCTACCGCGACGCCGATCGAAATGGTCGGGATCGCCTACGAACCCCGGATCAATCTTGCGCGCGCGCAGCCGCTCGTCTCGGGCTGGATCCCGCGGCCCACCGTCCGGCGGCAATTCGAGGACCTCGATCGCGCATTCCGCGAAAGCGCGGACAAGGCAGGAATGGCCTATCATTCGATCGCCGGGATCAGGCTGGCTCCGAGCGATCGCATCCTCGATGACGGA